>CAZEYY010000054.1:0-23606 GCA_964516485.1 uncultured Rikenellaceae bacterium | reverse complement strand
ACTATTATGAAAGTCCTGATTATGACTAGCCTGATCTAAAAAATGTTGCATTAATTTGAAGCTGGAATGATTTCTTCTTCGACCGGGATCTTATGAATTAACTCAATGGGTGTAAATTGAAAATACACAGGAAACTTATGCGAAATATCCAGTATGTCATATTTTTCATGGAACTTAAAAATTGCATCTCTGCTTTCTCGGTTATCCGATTTAAGAACTATGGTGTAATGCAAATCTTTAAAATACGTACTAGTCCTATATGCACTTATAATTAAGCCAGAGTTATGTCTTAAAAACGACTTAACTAACCTATCAATAAAAATCTTAGCCTGATCATCTACGGTACATGATAAATTGAAGATGTTTGACAAAGGGTCATCCATCATACACTCAATTCGTTGAGACAAATCTGTCTTTTCTCCGATTTTCAATAATGCGTAAGCACTATCAACTTCTGATTTAAATTCTTCTAGATTTGTTTGAAGAAGAAAAATAATAGCCTTTAGCTGATCAGCTTTTGAGTCGACCTGTGTTTTAGCAATTGATTGATTCTCCATATCCATAAAAGACTTTCCTTATAAATAGGAACAAATACTTCTAACCTTTGTTTTATAAGAGCCGCAAAAATAATGATTTTCACATACCAAGTTAATGATAATATGACAAAAACAAGCAGATTTGACAATTTTTGTGATGAAAATGGATAATATTAAGCAGTTTTACTCATGATGTTGTACAATATATAACTCGATTGTTATTAATACAAAACCCCCGAATCTCTCCGGGGGCAGTTGTCAATGTCTGTTAGTCGCGGAAAGTCCCCTGTTATACTTAAACCTAAACCCCTTTTCTTCGCTACCTGTCAGAACATCCCATTCTGTGACATGGTTTTTTGAATTATTTTTTCCATTTACCAAATTTCTGTTGAATAGTGTTCAAATGAAGGTAATTACTGTAATTGTCTCATGAATGTTTTATGGTAACTTTTAGCCTGGAACCAACCTCATATTTACTGCATTGAGAATATTCATTTCCGGTCTGATAGATGGCCCGGCTCTATTTTTAATTCGCGATTCGCGAATAGCAAATATAGTGTTAAATTTAATTCAAGCAAAATTTAAAAATCTGGTATTAAGTTCAATTGATGTCGGAGTTCCATATCCAGTTATATTTGAATAAACTCAACCAGTATCGAAAGGATGCGAAGCGAAAAAACTTCGCATTTCTCTGATTCACATCTTTCCAATTAAATAATTATTGTACTTAGTCAAATGAAACTTGGCTATATTTGCCATCAGAATAAAATTATAATCTATGGAAATATTTAAACCTCTTGACGTTCAGAAAAACGCTGACAGTAAGAATATTGAAAATACAGAAAATGTAAGGTGTCTGATTATAGGCTCAGGGCCAGCCGGTTACACTGCTGCAATATATGCCTCCAGGGCAAACCTTAAACCTGTACTCTATACAGGAATGCAGATGGGCGGACAGCTAACCACTACAACAGAAGTTGATAATTTCCCGGGTTATCCAAATGGTATCACCGGTCCCGAGATGATGGAAGACCTGAAAAAGCAGGCTGAAAGATTCGGTGCAGATATCCGTTTTGGTGTTGCTACTGCCGCTGATTTCTCGGGCAAAAAGCATAAGATAACAATAGATGATGAAAAAATTCTTACTGCAGATGCAGTTATAATTGCAACAGGTGCAACTGCTAAATACCTTGGTATGGAGGCTGAAACAAAATATGCCGGACAGGGCGTATCGGCATGTGCTACCTGCGACGGTTTTTTCTACAGGGGAAAAGATGTGGCAGTTGTCGGAGGAGGTGATACAGCAGCTGAAGAAGCAACATACCTTGCAGGTCTGTGTAATAAGGTTTATCTCATTGTCCGCAGGAATGTACTGAGAGCATCAAAGGCAATGCAGGAACGTGTAATGAATACTAAAAACATCGAGGTGCTTTGGGAACACCAGACACTTGACCTGTTTGGTGAAAACGGGGTTGAGGGCGCCATGCTTGTGAAGAAGAAAGGAACTCCTGAATCTGAGATAGTTAAAATAAAGATTGACGGTTTCTTCCTTGCAATCGGTCATACTCCCAATAGCGATATCTTTAAGAAATATCTCGAAACAGATGAAGTCGGTTATATAAAGACCATTCCCGGTACATCAAAAACAAATGTACCTGGTGTTTTTGCAGCTGGCGATGTCCAGGATCCTCATTACAGGCAGGCTGTAACTGCTGCCGGATCGGGCTGCATAGCTGCGATTGATGCTGAAAGGTACCTGATTGAGCTGAAATGAAAACTTTTAAAAAGACATTCAGAATAAATGCTGAAGCTGCTGATGTTTATTCAGCGCTGACAAATCCATACACAATAAGTATATGGTCAGGATATCCGGCTGAAATGAGCACAGAGCCGGGCAGTGAATTCTCATTATGGGAGGGTGATATAACAGGACAAAACATTGAGTTCATCCCGGATCATAAGGTTGTGCAGGAATGGTATTTCGGTGAACAGGCTGAAAGATCGATCGTTACAATCACTATTAAACCTGTTAAGGATGAGGCGGATGTAACTGTTGAGCATACAAACATTCCCGACGATGAATATGACAATATTGCCGAAGGCTGGAGAGAATACTATATGGGCGCTATAATCAGCTTTTTTAATCCTAATTTCTGAAGAGACTTTTAGTCAGATCTGTTTTTTTACCTTCAGATAATATAGAATAAATATCCTCAATACTGGCGTAAATCAGCGAAGATATTCCTTTGTAACTCATTGTTAATGAGTGCTTATTAACCTTTTTGTGCCATTCCGGGACCCATGAGAGGAGATGCTGCTCAATAAATCTTTTTATTTCATTTCTCATCTCAACATGGCATGCATAGTCATCAAGTTCAAGATACTTTTCAATAAGCGTAGTCAGGAACAGCAGTTCAACACCAAGGTGGTCATCCTTAAATTGTGACCTTATTCCTGAGATCCAGCCGTATGAGTTGTAAAAATCCGTTACATTTTGATAACTGTTTGCAGTTTCAGCTGTACAGGAATTGTTGTATTCCGATTCAAATATTGGTGCAAGGGCAGTTAATGGCTTCCTGAACAGCCTGTAAAAATCCTCTGACATCGCCGTTGTGTTTGAACCGGAGTCAGTGCATGATTCCCTTAACTGTGAGGCTGCTCTGATAAATTCAGGATTTGAACTGCTTACAGGCAGCTTTTTAAGGATACCCTGTTTCCAGAAATCGACAATGCATTCCTCGGCAGGTTCATAAATAATCATTGTTCCGGCGAAATACAGAAGCATGTTATAACCTTTAAGAAGATTTTTCCCGGAATCCTTTGTGTCGTTCAGCATAAATAATCTCTGGCCAAAGCTTATTTTTAATTTGCCATGATTATGAATAAACCACTAAAAAGAAGTTTTGTTCACAGGATAAAACAAAGAGGGTGCCCGTAACGAACACCCTCTTCATAAATAAATTCTTCGAACCTTATTTGCTGAAATCAGCCATTTCGTTCGGATACTCGTTATTGTCAAGCTTTTTCTTTATAGCCTTGAATGCTTCAATTGTGTATTTCACATCCTCAAGAGAGTGTGAAGCAGTAGGAATGATCCTGAGCATTACAACGTCCCTTGGCACTACAGGATAAATCACAACAGAACAGAATACACCATGGTTTTCCCTGAGGTCATAAATAAGCTGGGTTACCTGGGCCAGCGGGCATTTCATGAAAACCGGAGTAACTGGTGATTCTGTCTTGCCGAGGTCCAGTCCGGCTTCCTTCAAACCTTTCTGAAGAGCATTTACAATTGTCCTGAGTTTTTCCCTGTATTCGGGGTGTGTTTTGACAATCTCAAGGCGTTTTATTGCACCGATTGTCATTGCCATTGGAAGCGATTTTGCATAGATCTGTGATCTCAGGTTGAACCTGAGATAGGAAACAACCTCATGTGTGCTCGCTACAAAGGCTCCTATTCCGGCCATCGATTTTGCAAATGTTGCAAAATAAACGTCAATCTGGTCCTGTACACCAAAATGCTCACCTGTTCCGGCACCGGTTTTTCCCATTGTGCCAAAACCATGTGCATCATCAACGAGGAAGCGGAAATTATATTTTTTCTTAAGAGCCGCTATTTTGTCGAGTTTACCAAGATCGCCTGCCATACCGAAAACACCTTCAGTGATAACAAGTATCCCGCCACCTGTCTGTTCCACAATCTTTTGTGCTCTCTGAAGCTGCTTCTCGCAATTCTCAATATCATTGTGAGGAAAAACGAATCTCTTGCCCATGTGTAGCCTGAGTCCGTCCATTATACAGGCATGTGATTCAGAATCATATACTATTACATCATGTCTGTCAACAAGGGCATCAATAATTGAAACCATACCCTGATAGCCAAAATTGAGCAGGTAAGATGATTCCTTGCCAACAAATTCTGCTGCCATTTTTTCGAATTTCTCATGCATTGTTGTCTGGCCTGACATCATTCTTGCTCCCATAGGATAAGCAAGGCCGTACTTTTCAGCTGCTTCGGCATCTGCTTTTTTTACCTCCGGAAGGTTTGCCAGTCCCAGATAATTGTTAAGGCTCCAGGTAAGTACTTCCTTGCCCCTGAATTTCATCCTCGGAGCAATTTCTCCTTCCAGTTTGGGAAACATGAAATAACCGTCAGCCATTCCTGAATACTGACCCAGTGCGCCTTTTGTTGATTTTATCTTATTGAAGATATCCATGATAATGTTGTTTAATATTTTTTTTACAAAAGTAAAGATATCACTATCTTGCTTTATACCTATTTATACCTATTTACCTGATGGTATAATGCAGAAAATAAACTGATAATAATTCCGTTTATTTCTCAGGTTCAAAAAAATTCAGTAATTTTGCGCAACATTTTTCTATGAGATTCAGGTTTTTGATAATACCGGTTGTGTTTCTGCTCGTTACTTCATGCAGCGAGTATGAGAAACTTTTAAAGAGCACTGATTATGATCTTAAGAAGACAAGAGCTCTTGAGTATTACAATGAAGGCAAATATGTTAAGACGACTGAGCTTCTGCGTCAGGTGCTTCCCCGTTACCGGGCAACAGAAGAGGGTGAGGAACTTAACTGGATAAATGCCCAGAGCTATTATGGCATGAAAGATTATATAATGGCAGGAACGCAGTTCAAGATGTTCGTTGATCAGTTTCCCTTTGGCAAGCATGCAGAGGAAGCGCATTATCTGGCTGCTTATTGTGATTATCTTAATTCGCCAAGGCCGGAGCTGGACCAGGAAAATACAAAAAATGCAATTGAAGGCTTTAATATTTTTATAAATAAATTTCCCTACAGCCCTAAAGTGGATGAATGCAAGACGCTTTTAAAGGAGATGGAGGAAAGACTGGTTGAAAAAAATTACAGAAGCGCAAGGCTGTATTACGATATGAAGGAGTATAAGTCGGCTGTTGTGGCAATAAACAACAGTCTGAAGAATTATGCAAACTCAAAATACAGGGAAGAAATGATGTTTCTCAAGCTTAATTCCCTGTACCTTTATGCTTATTACAGCATGGCTGACAAGCAGAAATCACGCTATCAGGATACTCTGGATGATTATTATTCATTTATGGAGGAATATCCGGAAAGCAAGTATTCAAAGGATGTTAAATCAATTTACCAGAAGACCGATAAATACCTGAAATCGGCAATACCGGTTGATCAATTAAACAAGCAATAACTATATGGATTACAGAAAATCAGCAGCACCTGTTACAACTGTCACACGCAACCTTGCATCACTGACAAAGGATACCGACAATATCTATGAAACAGTGATTGTTGTTTCAAGAAGAGCTAACCAGATCTCTGTTGAAATGAAGCAGGAGCTTAACAAAAAGCTTGAGGAGTTCGCTTCTTACAGTGATAACCTTGAGGAAGTTTTCGAGAACAGGGAACAAATTGAAATATCCAAATTCTATGAAAGGCTTCCAAAACCTACTCTTATTGCTTTACAGGAGCTTGAGGAAAACAAGATCTTTTTCAGGAATCCCGAGAACGATACAAAACAGAAATAAATACTGCCTTTATGCTTAAGGGCAAACATATACTAATAGGTATCACCGGAGGTATCGCAGCATATAAAACTGCGACTATCATCCGGTTGCTTGTTAAGGAAGGAGCTGAGGTTAAGGTTGTTATGACTGATCATGCAAAGGAGTTCATAACACCTCTGACAATTGCTACCCTTTCAGGCAATCCTGTAATTTCGGCCTTCTATAATCCAGAAAACGGTGACTGGAACAGTCATGTGAAACTGGGATTGTGGGCTG
This sequence comes from uncultured Rikenellaceae bacterium, assembly GCA_964516485.1. Lineage (GTDB taxonomy): Bacteria > Bacteroidota > Bacteroidia > Bacteroidales > VadinHA17 > LD21. The sequence continues at coordinate 17,275 of CAZEYY010000054.1, read as the reverse complement.
ATCTTTTCCTTATTGCGCCTGCCACTGCAAACACAATAGCAAAGATGGCCGGAGGTATTGCTGATAACCTGCTTCTTACTTCATACCTTTCAGCACGCTGCCCGGTATTTGTGGCTCCCTCAATGGATATGGACATGCTTGCCCATCCTTCAACAACAATAAATATTGAGACCCTGAAAGCTTATGGGAACCATGTTCTTGAACCCACCAGCGGGGAGCTTGCAAGCGGTCTTTACGGAAAAGGCAGGATGGCAGAGCCGGAGGAAATTGTGAAGGAGATCAAAAGCTTCCTTGCTAAAAAAAAAACTCTGAACCGCTGAAAGGGAAGCGCTTTCTGATAAATGCAGGACCTACAAGAGAACCTATCGATCCGGTAAGGTTTATAAGCAATTATTCTTCAGGCAAAATGGGAATAGCACTGGCCGACACTGCCTGTGAGATGGGAGCAGAGGTGCATCTTGTTCTGGGGCCGGTAAATACAGTTCCGAAACATAAGGAGATAAATGTAACAAATGTTACAAATGCAGATTCGATGGCCAGGGAATGCATAGCCCTGTTCCCTGATTGCGATGTTGCAATATTGTCGGCTGCAGTTGCTGATTACACACCTGCTGACGTCAGCGACAGAAAACTGAAGAAGAAGGATGGAATATTAAGCCTTCAGCTGAAACCTACTGTCGACATCGCATATACTCTGGGAAAACAGAAAAAGAAAAATCAGTTACTTGCTGGTTTTGCACTTGAAACAGATAACGAAATTAAAAATGCATCCGGAAAGCTTAAGAGCAAAAATCTGGATCTTATAGTGTTGAATTCTCTCAGGGAAGAAGGCGCAGGATTCGGTCATGATACCAACAGGATAACAATAATAAGCCGTAACAATAAAATTGATAAATTTGAGTTGAAATCAAAGGAAGATGTTGCAAGGGATATTCTGAACAAAATAATATCAATGATGAGATAATTTCAGAAGATGAAATCCAGACTTTACCTGAGATATTGCCTGTCAGCTGTTCTGCTTATGAGTTCTGTGGTTCTGAAGTCGCAGGAGCTGAATTGTAATGTTCAGATCTCTGCACAGATGATCCAGGGGTCAAACAGGGAGATCTTTGAAAACATGCAGCGCGATATTTATGATTTCATGAATAATACGATCTGGACAAATAATGTTTTCAGTTACGCGGAAAGGATCGACTGTAATATCCTTATAAACCTTACCGACCAGCTTTCAGGAGATGAATTCAAAGGTACAATTCAGGTACAGCTTAGACGTCCCGTTTTCAATACAACATACAATTCAACAATCCTGAATTTTGTTGATAATAATTTTCAGTTCAGATATGTTGAGTTTCAGACTCTTGAGTTCGATCCGAGCACACACAGGAACAACCTTATATCTGTTCTTGCCTATTATACATACATGATCCTTGGTTTTGACTATGATACTTTTTCTCCGCTCGGCGGCACAGATTATTTCCAGATGGCAGAAAAAATTGTCACAAATGCCCAGAATGCCCCTGAGGCTGGCTGGAAGCCCTTCGATGGTTCAAGGAACCGCAACAGGTACTGGCTTGTAAAGAATGTTCTGAACAGGGAGTATGAGAATGTAAGGCTGTTCAGCTATGAATATTACATGAAGGGCATGGATATGATGGAAGCAAGAGTGAGTGAGGCCAGGATAAATATGGCAGAAAGCCTTAAGCTGCTGCAGGAGGTTTACAGAAAAAGGCCTGATCCATATATGTACTTCCTTCAGATAATTATTGATGCCAAGGCAGATGAAATAATTAATGTATTTTCAGGATCATTCCCCGAGGAGAAAAGCAGGGTAATGCAGATAATGAATGAGATTGATCCTGCAAATAAGGCCAAATACGAAAAAATCAATTCATCCTCAGCTCAATAGCCTTCTCCATGCTGACTAAATTATCTGTAAGAAATTATGCACTTATAAAGGAGCTCGATATAGACCTCCAAACCGGGCTGACTATTATTACAGGTGAAACAGGTGCAGGAAAATCAATCCTTCTCGGTGCGCTCTCCCTCATTCTCGGTACAAGGGCTGATACATCAGCCTTACTTGATAAAAATGAGAAATGCATAGTAGAAGGGATTTTCAACCTGTCCGCTTATGAACTTCAGGATTTCTTCAAAAGCAATGACCTCGACTATGATGATAAGACTTATGTGAGAAGAGAGGTCAATCCTGCAGGAAAATCAAGGGCTTTCATAAACGACACACCTGTTACTGTTTCTGTGCTTAAGGATTTGGGAGACAGGCTTATAGATATTCATTCACAGCACCAGACCCTGATGCTGAATGATAATTCATTTCAGTTGTCGGTTGTTGATTCATTTGCCGGTACAAAAATGCTTCTGAAAAAATATTCAGGTTCATACAATACATACAGGAAGCTCAAAAAGGAATATTCCGGGCTGAAGCAGAGCTATGACAAAAACAAGGCTGATCTTGAATATTACAGGCATCAGCTGTTACAGATTGAGGAGGCAAAACTGAAAAAAGGAGAGCAGGAAGAACTTGAAGCAGATCAGGAGCTTCTTGTTCACTCAGAGGAGATAAAAAATGCCCTGACTTCTTCTGCCCAGATCTTTCTTTCAGATGAAATATCAATTCTCAGAATGCTCCGGGAGGTTCGTTCAAACCTGGCACGGATAAGAAATTTTCTTCCCCAGAGCGAAACCCTGAGTTCAAGGATTGAATCATCGCTTATAGAACTTGATGATTTCGCTGCAGAAATTGACAGGCTTGCTTCAACAATAGATGCTGATCCGGCCAGACTTGCGCAGATAAATGAAAGACTGGATGTCATTTACACATTGTGTCATAAACACCGGGCTGAAAACCTCGATGAGTTGCTTGTTAAAACTGAAGAAATGAAATCGCAGCTTACTGCCCTTGCCTCTGGTGATGACAGGATAGCTGAACTTGAGGAACTTATTGAGGTAGAAGAAAAAAACCTCAGAAAACTGTCTGAGGAGTTGTCAGCAAAAAGGAGGCATATACTTCCTGAAACAGAAAGTAAGATAACTGAACTGCTGAAACAGCTTGGAATGCCAAATGCCAGGTTCAGGATAGATTTTTCATCCGATGGTGAATACAGGCCATCAGGCACTGATAATGCTGAATTCCTTTTTTCTTCGAACAAGCAGATTGCTCCTGAGAATATTTCGAGGATAGCTTCCGGGGGTGAGCTTTCAAGAGTTATGCTGAGCCTTAAATCGGTTCTTTCAAGGAACAGCAACCTGCCTACAATAATTTTTGATGAGATAGATTCAGGTGTCTCCGGAGAGGTTGCAGACAAGGTCGGACAGATACTTGAGAGCATGGGTAAATACATGCAGGTCATAAATATTACACATCTGCCTCAGGTTGCTTCAAGGGGAGGCAGGCATTACCATGTATATAAAGATGATAATGATGATGCAACAATTACAAGGATTCGTTTGTTATCAGCTGAAGAACGTGTTCTGGAGGTTGCCAGACTGCTTAGTGGCAGCGAAGTTACAGAAACAGCATTGAAAAATGCCAGAGAGTTGCTTAAGGCTGTGATTAATTAATTGAAATTTAGCTATTTAAAAAATGAGAGAAGGTCTTTTAAAAGGAAAGAAAGGGATTATTTTCGGCGCTCTTAATGAGATGTCGATTGCATGGCAAGTAGCATTGAGGGCACATGCAGAAGGTGCTGAGCTTGTTCTAACCAACTCACCTGTTGCAATGCGGCTGGGTACAATAAATGAACTTGCAAAGGTTACAGGCAGCACGGTTATTGCTGCTGATGCAACAAAAATGGAAGATATTGAAAACCTCCTTACAGAAAGCATGAAAATTTTCGGAGGTAAGTTTGATTTTATCCTCCATTCAATTGGCATGTCTCCGAACGTAAGGAAGGATATCCCTTATGAGTCAACTAATTATGAGAACATGCTGAAAACTTTCGATATCTCTGCTCTTAGTTTTCACAGGGTGCTTCAGACGGCTTATAAACTGGATGCAATAAAAGAATGGGGTTCTGTTGTGGCTCTTTCCTATGTCGCAGCCCAGAGGACTCTTTCAGGGTATAATGACATGGGTGACGCAAAAGCACTGCTCGAATCAATAGCAAGAAGTTTCGGCTATATATACGGCCGTGAACGCAAAGTGAGAATTAACACTGTTTCCCAGTCACCCACTGTAACAACTGCAGGAAGCGGAATCCATGGATTCGACTCGCTTGTTGATTTCTCCGAGAGAATGTCCCCTCTGGGCAATGCAACTGCAGCTGATTGTGCCGACTATTGTGTTACACTTTTTTCAGACCTTACAAAAAAGGTTACAATGCAGAATCTCTTTCACGACGGAGGCTTTTCAAGCATGGGTATGAGTCTCAAAGCTATTTCCCAGTATCAGAAAAGTTTCGAGGAATGTGACTGCGACGAAAAAAAGAGTGATATTTACTAAGTATAAAAACTTATTTTGCATGGCGGCTTTCCTGTTGGGGAGCCGCTTTTTTTATATTTGAATTAATAATTTTTAGGATTATGGCAGTAAATATACTTCTAATACTGTTTTACTTTTTATTCCCCTTGCTCATTATCTGGCTTTGCCGGAAGTGGAACTTCTTTGAAAAACTGGGAATTATTGTACTGGCTTATGGCTTCGGACTGATCCTTGGTTCTTCAGGAATTTTTCCGAAAGGGAGCCAGGGATACATTGATGCCTTGCATGGTCAGTCTGTACTGAAAACAGAAGTGCTTGAAAATCTGATTTCTGAGGGAAAAGCTGTGGAGGCTGACAGGCTTGTCAACAGCATTGCAGGAGTTCAGAATAATATAGTAACAATAGCTATTCTTCTGGCATTCCCGCTGATAATTTTCTCTATCGACCTGAAGAGGTGGCTTAAAATGGCCCGCAAGGGATTTATATCAATTGCGCTGGCTCTGGTTTCAGGCCTGGTTATGGTGACTGCCGGTTTTTTTATCTGGAAAAACACTTTTCCTGATACATGGAAGCTGGCAGGAATGTTTGAAGGGATTTATACTGGTGGCACACCGAACTTTGCAGCATTAAAGCTAGTGCTGGATGTTGATGCTCACCGTTTTATGGTGCTTAATACTTATGATATTATTGTCGGGGCTTTCCTTGTACTTTTCTTTGTAACCGTGGCCCCGCGTATCTTCAGGGCTATTCTTCCCAGGTTCGAAGACAGGAATGGTATCAGGACAGATGTTGATCAGCTTGTAACTGAAACTGAGAACCTGAATGATTTTTCAGGAATGTTGAGTCGAAGTATGGCAGTCCCGCTGCTTAAAGCTCTTGGTTTTGCTGTTCTTATTGCCGGTGCGGGAGCTGCAATGAGCCTGCTGCTGCCACCTGAACAGAAGCAATATGAGATGGCTGTTGTTGTACTATCGATAACAACCCTTTCCATCCTTGCATCACTTGTAAAATCAATTAACCGGATAGAGAAGACCTTTCAGCTTGGTATGTATCTTATACTTGTTTTTTCAATGACAGTAGCATCCCAGTCTGATCTTACAACAATGTTTGACAAGGGAATGCTTAACCTTATACTTTTTATCTCGTGGTGCTACTTCGGATCGCTTATATTACACATAATACTCGCGAGGATTTTCAGGATAGATGCTGATAATTTTCTTATAACGGCCACTGCATTCATCTTTTCACCGCCCTTTGTGCCTCTTGTTGCAAATGCACTCCGGAACAAAGATGTAATTGTTACCGGTATAGCGGGCGGAGTAATAGGCTATATGCTGGGCAATTATTTCGGAACAACACTGGCTTACTTCCTGAGAGGATTTTAGTCAATTGTAATCAACGAAAATCAGCGCAATCTGCGGGAAAAATCTTGTCTCGCTGATCACGCTGATTTGTGAGGTGAAATATTTATCTGGATGTTTTTCTAGAACAGGTAATTCAGTCCTATTGAGAAACCAATATTTCCGTCCTGGGCATTGAAAGCCTTGCCAATGTCAATGGCAATCACAAAGTTATTGTTCATAACCGGCATAATGCTGATACCTGCGCTCTGGTGAAGCTTTTCTCCTCCCGGGTTGAAGTAATCAGAGTAGTTATCTGTTGGATAAAGTGTCGCGAATCTTGTCTGCAGATCCGAAGGCATTTCGATTTTCTTTGTTATAATGCCGAAATCGTAGAAGCCGCTCAGCCCAAGGTAGCAATCCTGCTTCAGGAACCTGAAGTATACCGGTTTCCATCTCAGTTCAACATTACCCATTACAAAACCGTCACCTATAACCCTGTTCCTTAATACACCTCTTAATGTGCTTGCTCCTCCGAGACCTTCATTTGTAGCTCCGGTGAGTATGGATGTAATAACCTGTGACTGGTAAAAGAATGGAGCATTGCCTGAAATATTAGTCTGGTAACCGACCCTGTAAACAAGTGCAAGATCCTTTTCTATTAATGTAAAGTACTGACGATGTGTAAAATAAAACTTGGAAAAACTCCAGTCATTGCCCATGAAGGATGGAGCTGTTTCAATACCTGCTTCAGTCCAGATGCCTTTCATGGGATTTGGCCTGTTGTCGCGGGTATCATACATAAGCCCAAGCTTAACTGTATTCACCCAGCCTCCGCCGGCCTCATCAGCATCAATTATATCAAGAGCCTGGTATCTTTCATACAGGCCTGGCATATCAGTTACAGAAGGCAGTTTTACATCCTTGCCTTTATTGATTTTTTCAATGTCCACAGAGTTGGGTTGGAACTTCTGGAAAGCAAGTCCTGCTGCCCATTTCAGATGCTCGCCTGCGAGTTTCCCCTGGGCATCGTTCTTGAACCTGAACTGGTCTCTTTCATAACGGTAGAACATCCTTGTTCTGTAGGGAGGTGAAGTCAGCTCATCATCAGCCCAGTCCTTATTATATACTGATTCATATCCGTTGAAACCATAGAAATAACTTGCCTTGTCAGGAAGATAGCTCAGATCACTTGTGAAATGAATCGTTTTGAAAAGTGTATTCGATTCATACATTATCCTGTATATTCCACTTCCTTTGGTGAAGCGTGAGCCTTCAATGTAAATCCTTTCCTTATAATCGGGAAAAACACTCGGATTGCCATAGTTGTGAAACTCAACAAGAGCGCCATACTGAAAACCAAGGTCGGTGTCGAATGTTGTTGCAGGCAGAGCCCCGCCAAACTTCCATCCGGTCTTTTTAGGCTTTTCTTCCTGTGCGGTCAGTCCTGCTGTAATCAGCAGGGAGAAAACAAGAATCAGTGTCCTTTTCATAAAAACAGTTTTAGTTCAGGGTGCTAAAGATAAAGAAAAAAGGAAATTACATACTGTTTTTTCAATATTTGCTACCTTAGGCACTTGATAAATGCTGAATGCATCAATGGCTAATTCTTAACATAAATATCTGAAACCGGGAGATGGGAAAAAGCTTGCTTGTATCAAATATAAAATCACTTGTTCAGGTTGAAGAATCGCCGAGACTGAAAGTATGTGGGAAGGACATGTCTGAAATCAGGAAAATTGATGATGCCTGGTTATATATAGAAGATGAAAAAATCCTTGATTTTGGTACGATGCATGAGTTGCGTAACAGGAAAGGCGGCTATGAACAGGCAGATACTAAAATTGATGCCGGAGGAAAAATGGTCTTCCCTTCATTCTGTGACTCACATACACATATAGTATATGCCGGTAGCAGGGAAACTGAATTTGCAGATAAGATCAAAGGCTTGTCCTATGAGGAAATCGCAAAACGTGGCGGAGGCATACTCAATTCAGCGAAAAGACTACATGATACCTCTGAGAATGAGCTATATGAACAGTCATTCAGACGAATTGAGGAGATCATTTCACTTGGAACAGGGGCAGTGGAAATTAAAAGCGGATACGGACTAAACCTTGAGGATGAGCTAAAAATGCTCAGGGTAATACGGCGTATCAGGGAAACAAGCCCGCTTGAGGTACGTTCGACCTTCCTGGGAGCTCATGCAGTACCACAGGAATACAAAAGCAACAGGGAAAAGTACGTTGATGTTGTAATAAATGAAATGATTCCTGTTGTTGCAGCTGAAGAACTGGCTGATTATATAGATGTATTCTGCGACAAGGGTTTCTTCAGTGTTGAGGATACCGAAAGGATACTGATGGCAGGTCTCAAACACGGGCTGTTGCCTAAAATTCATGCAAACGAACTTGATTTCAGCGGTGGGGTGCAGACCGGAGTCAGATACAACGCCTTGTCTGTTGATCATCTCGAACGATCCGGAGATGAGGAGATCCTTGCATTAAAAGGCTCAGATACCATACCAACCCTGCTACCGGGTTCGGCATTCTTTCTTGGTCTGCCTGACCCTCCTGCAAGAAAAATGATTGAAGCCGGACTTCCTGTGGCACTGGCTTCTGATTTTAATCCCGGATCCTGTCCTTCCGGAAACATGAAACTTGTTATTTCCCTTGCCTGCATAAGGTTGAAAATGCTTCCCGAAGAAGCTTTTAATGCTGCTACAATAAATTCCGCCTGTGCAATGGGGATATCGGAATCACATGGTTCAATAGCAAGGGGAAAAGTGGCTAATGTATTTATATCCAAAGAAATACCTTCGATTACTTTCATGCCTTATGCTTTCGGAAGTGATCTCATTGAAAAAGTAATACTTAAAGGAAAGTTAATATAAAATTACTCTGTGTGACTCTGTGTTCCTCAGTGCTCTCTGTGTAAGTTCTTTGCTTTACACAGAGGATCTCAGAGAAACACTGAGGACCACAGAGAACAGAACATAACAATATGGAAAAAAGAATATTAGAATGTGTTCCGAATTTCAGTGAAGGCCGTGATATGGAGATTATCAGGCAGATAACTGATGAAATTGAGAAATGTGCAGGAGTTAAGCTGCTTGATGTTGATCCGGGCAAAGCCACAAACAGAACTGTTGTGACCTTTGTGGGCGATCCGGATTCAGTTGTGGAAGCCGCGTTTTTATCTGTCAGAAAGGCTTCTGAATTGATTGACATGTCGAAACACAGCGGTGAACATCCGCGTATGGGTGCAACAGATGTTTGTCCGTTGATTCCGGTATCGGGTATCACAATGGAAGAGACTGTTGTTTATGCACGAAAACTTGCTGAAAGAATAGGCAATGAGCTTGGCATATCGGTATATTGCTATGAAAATGCGGCATTCAGGGAGGAGCGCCGCAATCTTGCCAGTTGCAGGTCAGGAGAATATGAGGGTCTTGTTAAGAAATTAACAGATCCCCAATGGAAACCAGACTTCGGACCAACAAAATTAAATGTAAGGTCGGGCGCCACTGCAGTGGGGGCAAGGGATTTCCTTGTGGCATTCAATGTGAATCTGAACACAACCTCTGTGCGACGGGCAAATGCAATAGCTTATGATGTCAGGGAAAAGGGAAGACCAAAGCGTGAGGGCGATTCAATTACAGGTAAAATTATAAAGGATGATAATGGAGAACCTGTAATGGTTCCGGGCTCACTTAAGTCAGTTAAGGCAATAGGCTGGTATATAGAAGAATACGGTATTGCACAGATTTCAATGAACCTTACGAATATTGCTGTAACACCGGTGCACATCGCTTTTGACGAGGTTTGCAGGAAGGCAGACGCACGAGGAGTGAGGGTTACAGGATCGGAACTAGTTGGTCTGATACCACTTAAATCTCTGCTTGATGCCGGTACGTATTTCCTCAGGAAACAGCAGAGATCAGCAGGATTGCCTGATGAGGAACTTATTAAAATAGCAGTCAGGTCGCTGGGATTGAGTGATATACGTGAATTCAGACCGGAGGAAAGGATAATAGAGTATGTTATGGCAGGCAACAGGAGGAAGGGAAGGCTTATAAGCATGAACCTTACTGATTTTGCAAATGAAACAGCTTCCGAATCACCTGCACCGGGCGGAGGTTCGGTATCAGCATATCTTGGCGCACTGGGCGCTTCACTGGGAACAATGGTTGCCAACCTCTCTGCGCACAAGAGGGGGTGGGATGACAGATGGGAGGAGTTTTCTTCATGGGCTGAAAGAGGAATTCAGGTTCAGAAACGGCTGCTTCAGCTTGTTGATGAGGATACAGAAGCCTTTAATATGATACTTGAAGCTTATAGTCTGCCAAAAAAAACAGAAGCTGAAAAGAAAACAAGGGAGCTGGCTGTTGAGGCAGCAACAAAACATGCTATAAATGTTCCATTTACAGTAATGGAAACAGCATTTTCAGCCTATGATCTGATAACAGAAATGATTGAAAAAGGTAATCCTTCTTCAATTACGGATGCAGCAGTAGGAGCCCTTGCCCTGCGGGCGGCAATACGAGGAGCCTTTATGAATGTCAGGATCAATTCACGTGATCTGAAGGATAAGGATTTTACAAACATCATCATTGAAAAAGGCAGACAAATCGATTTGGAATCTGAAAGAAAAGAGGCAGAATTATTGATAAAATTGAATAAATCCTTCCAATAATCTGTTGGAAATGGTAAACATCATGTTAAAATAATTTAATAATGACAATAGTCATGTTAAATAAATAATTATTTTAGCGATGCGATTATTTACCATTAAACCTAAAACAGATTGTATGAAAAGATTCCTAATGCTTTTTTCACTGCTGTTGCTGACAGGTTCACTTGTCATGGCACAGACAGTGCAAATTTCCGGAACTGTAACAAGTTCCGAGGATGGTCTGCCGGTTCCCGGCGTTTCTGTGATTGCCAAAGGAACTACTGTCGGTGCCATTACCGGTGTTGACGGAAAGTATATCCTTGCAGCTCCGCAGAGTACACAGACTCTGGTCTATAGTTTTGTCGGTTTCAGAACCCAGGAGGTTCCGATTTCCGGTAAGACGTCAATAGATGTTGTTCTTGAGACAGACCTATTTAAGGTAGATGAAGTAGTTGTTGTGGCTTATGGTACACAGCAGAAGAGGGATATCACAGGTTCTATTTCTTCAGTGAAGGGTGATGCTATCAGAGCAGTACCAGTCCAGAGCTTTGACCAGGCCCTGGCGGGAAAAGCTGCAGGTGTGTCTATAACAATGCCTAACGGAGTCCTCAACAACCCTCCTGTAATCAGGGTAAGGGGATTTAACTCAATCACATCCAGTTCCAACCCGCTTATAGTAGTTGACGGAATGCCTATTTTCACAGGTAACATCGGAGGAACTGCCATACAGAACTCGCTTGCTGATATAAATCCCAATGATATTGAGTCAATGGAAATTCTCAAGGATGCTTCAGCTACTGCACTTTATGGTTCAAGAGCGGCTAACGGGGTAATAATAATAACAACCAAGAAGGGCTCAGGAGCTAAAACCAAGGTTACATATGATGGTTACGTTGGTTATACAGAACCATTCCGTCTTTTTGAAATGATGAATGCCGAGCAGTATCTTGAGCACAAAAACCTGGCTATTGCAAATGTCAGTGGCACTCCTCTGATACGTGCGAATGATGCTGATGGTAATCCGATTGAAACTAATTGGGCTGATTATATCTATAGAAAAGGATTCCAGCAGAACCACGCTATAACACTCTCCGGATCTTCTTCAAGTACGTCATACTATCTTTCAGTAGGTTACAGTAATCAAGAAGGTATGATTAAAAATAACTTTTACACAAGGAAGAATGCGAGAATGAATATTGATCACAAGGTCAATAAGTTTTTGACGATGGGAGCAAATGTAGCCTATACAAATGGTTACACTGAGTCACCGAACACAGGATCAAACTTCTCAACCGCAGGTGCTGCACGACTCGCTTTTGTGCTTCCTCCAATAATTGGTCCGTTTAAAAATGATGGAACTTATAATATAACAAATGGAGCTATCGGCACATTGGGAACTGGATTGCCAACCAGTGGGCTTGGATATTATAATCCAGCTCAGATATTTGATACTGATATGCATACAACGACTTCAGATCGTATTCTTGCAACTCTATACGGCAGTGTGGAACCAGTAAAAGGCCTTGTACTTAAAACTGTATACGGTATTGATAACCTGGCAAGAGAAACTACCACATATTGGTCTCCTATCGGAGGCGACGGTTATAATTACAAAGGTTATGCTTATAATTACTCAGGTCAGGATAACAGGTGGACCTGGACAAATACAGCAAATTATAACTTGACTGTTGCTGAAAAGTTCAATATCGGCCTGCTTGCCGGTACAGAGCAACAAAGAACAGTTGGAAGTAGCTGGAATGCTGATAAACAATTGGTCAGTGATCCTTTCTTTACTACTTTCGCTGGTTCTTGGGCTGCAAATAGCGCCATCCCTGGTGGTAGTTACGGTACAAACTTCTATTCGTCATTATTTGGAAGAGCTAATGTTAACTGGGACAAGAAATACTATTTTGAAGCAAGTTTGCGCCGTGATGGTTACAGCGGACTCTCAAAGAATAACAAGTATGGTAACTTCGGTGGAGTATCATTCATGTGGAATGTATCAAATGAAGGATTTATAGCTAATTCAGGATTGAATGAAATATTTTCTGATATCAGGCTTAAGGCCAGCTATGGCCGAGTTGGTAATATGTTCGGTATAGGCAATTACAGTTCATTATTCCTTTATGGCGGTGGTCTTTATGGCAATGCATCTTCTTTTGCATTTTCACAGGCTGGAAATCCAAACCTTAAGTGGGAGACAAGTGATAAATATGACTTGGGATTAAGCTTCGGCATTTTAAAGGACAGGTTGCAGGCTGAATTCAGTTATTTCTACAATGATGTCAATAATTTGATTCTTAACCTGCCTCAATCCCCTTCAAAAGGAATCCCAGGCAACTCAATACCTTTCAACGTTGGATCGATGTATAACAGGGGATTAGAATTCTCGCTCACAAGTTTCAATATATCAAAACCAAACCTGAGTTGGACGACAAACTTTAATTTCACTTATCTAACTAATGAGGTAACAGAACTCGATACCGAGGTAACTGAAATTCGTTCAACAACCGGAGACCTGGAAACAACAAATATAACAGTTGTCGGTAAACCGGTTGGTAACCTGCTTGCAGTTGAAACTAGGGGGGTCGATCCCACAACAGGCCGTCGGATTTTTGTAAATAAAGCTGGACAGGAGATACTTTACAGCCATGAGGCGTCAGCTGCAAACAGATGGACTTACAGGGCCGATGGCACAGTGGCTCCTGCAATTAATACTGCTAATGATGGTGTAGCATGGGCTTCTCCTCTTCCAAAATATTATGGAGGTATAGATAATACCTTAGCATATAAAGGAATTGACTTCTCGGTAAATATGACCTACGCTCTGGGCTTCTATGTATATTGTGGCTCAAAGGCAGGCATAAGAGACCAGAGGTGGTGGAACAATTCAAAGGAAGTATATGAAACTGCATGGAAAAATCCTGGCGATGTAACAAATATCCCAAAACCAATTTGGAATGACAACGTTTCAAATGGTTCATCTTTCCCAATAACTGAAAATGTCGAAAAAGGTGATTATCTGAAAATCAGGAATATTTCACTTGGCTATACATTCAAGAACGTTTGGAAGCAGGGAATGAATTTTGAAAAGATAAGGATATATGCCCAGGTATTCAATGCTTTCATTATTACTGGTTATTCAGGTTCTGACCCTGAAGTGTCGACTAACACCGACTCTAACGTAGCACCTGGTATTGATAGGAATACTGCGCCTCAGGCAAGGACATACTCCTTTGGTGTGAATCTAAGTTTTTAATTTAACAAGAGGAGAATTTAATATGAAAAATATATTAAGAATTTCAATAGTATTGTTTGTGATATTATTGACAAACGGATGCGTAAAGGATGAATGGATTAATCCTGAACCAGTAAGCTCAGTACAGGAGGAATCAATATTTTCTACAAAAGACAGGGTAATTGCCCAGGTGAATGGTATGTATTCTTCCTTGAAAAGTGGACAGCATCTTGGTGGTAGATTTCAGGTTTATAACGACGTCAGGGATGATAACTTCATTCCCAATAGTTCTAACGGCGTTACAAACTACCAGACATGGAACCATACTGTTATCAGCTCAACTAACGAAGTTCAAAACCTTTGGGGAGCTATTTACACCACTATTAACGTTGTAAATGTTTTTCTGGAAGGAATTAAAACAGCTAAAGATGGCGGACAGCTGTCATTTATTACTGATGCAGAATACAATCAGTTCGTTGGTGAAGCTCTGGCAATAAGGGGTATTTGTTATTTCAATCTGCTTCAAATGTATTCCAAGCCCTATAATCTGAATAATGGTGTGGGTCAGGGTGTTCCTTTGAGGCTTAAAGCTTACAAAACAAGAGAAGAAAACAATTTGGCCCCGAGTACTGTTGCTGAGGTGTATACACAAATCCTAAAGGATCTTAATGATGCAGAACCTCTTGTAGCTCTTACTCTTGGAAGTACAAACCTCAACGTGACCAGAATCCACAAGAACACAGTTGTTGCGTTTAAAACGAGAGTATACTTGCATATGCAGAACTGGGATCAGGTTGTAACTGAATCTGCCAAAATTGTATCGGCTGCTGCCCCTTTCAGTGCAACTACAGGCGTGGCTAATAAATTGAGTGCCAGTTATGTTTCAATATTTGCTTCTCCGCATGCAACAGCTGAATCAATTTTCTCATTGCCAAATACTTCAGCCAATAATCCTGGAACTCAAAACTTCCTCGCACATTATTTTAATCCTGCTTCAGGTGAGTCATATTATCTCAATCAGGCATCTGCTGCATTTACAGCACTTAATGCTGCTGATGCAAGGAGAGCAATGTTAAACCAGTCTGGCACAAAATTTTACATAAATAAATATGTTGATAATGCTACCAGAACAGACTATTCTCCTGTTATCAGGTATGCTGAAGTATTGCTAAGCCGTGCTGAAGCTATTGTACGCCAGGGAAATGCTGTTACACAGGAAGCTGTTGACCTTCTGAATGCTGTCAGGACCCGTTCATATCCGGCAGGCGCTTATACTTTAGCAGGTTTTACAACTCCTCAAGCGTTTCTTGATGCTGTGTTACTTGAGAGGAATATTGAATTTCTAGGAGAAGGCATACGTAATATGGACCTCCTGAGACTTGGTCTTACTATCCCTGGTAAGAATGGAGGATCAATGGGAAATATAGCAGCAATCCCCGTTACAAGTAAAACATATTACTGGCCGGTTCCAACAAGTGAGCTAAGCTATAACAAGCTTATGACACCAAATAACTAACGGAATAATTGTTTAAACTAAAAAGGCTGTCCGGTAAAACGGAACAGCCTTTTTTTATTGTCATGCAAGACCGCAAGACTTATAAGACCCTTCTTATGGTCCTCAGCCTGTGTGAATAAGCATTAATCTCTTTCTTGAAGATGCCCTGGTGATCTATTGAATCGATCCTTACACGCCCGGAAGCATGAATGACCAGACCCTGTGACAGTATCATGCCAACATGAGAAATTTTTCCTTTTTCATTGTCAAAAAACACAAGGTCTCCGGTTCTTGCCTCACTTATGAAATCGACAGCCTTTCCTGCTTCTGACTGCTGCCAGCTGTCGCGGGGAATTGCTATGCCATGAATTTTATAAACAAGCTGTGTGAATCCTGAACAGTCAATCCCTGAAGGAACCCTGCCTCCCCAGATATATGGGCTGTTAATGAATTTCAGTGCAGTATCAGATAGTGACTCTTCAGCCTTGCAGAAAGCCTTGTTAAACTCAGGTATTGCAGCAAAGATGTTCTCTCCGACTCTGAATCTTTTTGCTTCATAGTCAGGTTCATATATCTCACATCCTGCTTCAAGCACAATCCTTGAGTTATCGCTTTTAAAGCAAAGTAGTGGTCTGTTCAAAACAATTCCTTTTGAATCGCTTGTCTCTCTAACGTGCTGAAGATGATGCGTGTCGAGCCATCCTGTATAATTATCAAACAGTGTTCTGACCTTTATCCATGTTCCTGATGCTGCCTCAATCACATATTTTTCGCCGAAGAGAACCTGGCTTAGCATCTCCGACCTGTGCGCAGGACCTGAACGGAGAGGAACAAAAACATTTTCACATATATAGACTTCCATCCTGAAATTATTTATCCAAAATTAGTAATAATAGCTGATATGGTCAGCACTTATTCTGCATGTGATCCAGTCAAAAGAAAATCAATAAGACATTCTTTGTGATTCCTGATACTCAAAAACAATTATTTTTGTATTTATAAAGAAGTTTTCCCTAAACCTCTTAAAATGTTAGCATCCGGGAAGGTGAAAAATCCTTCAAAGAAGAAAGTGGTTAACCTGATTCTTTTTACAATCAGCTTACTTATTGGAGTTTTGATTGTTAAAGGTTCAGATGTTTTATCACCGTCTAAATCCGCTTCCACTCTTGTGTTGGTTGCAGTTTGCTTTTTATTACTGTACCTTTTTCTTCTTCATTTCCGCAGTGAAATCCTTGAGGTTTCACGGAAAGTCTTCTTCATCCTGGCCCTTATACTTGTATTCCTGCTGGCTGCCAGACTGGTATTATATAATCCATCCCGGGATTTTATCTATATTGTACCTTTTGCACTTATTCCTGTTCTTGTAAGGACTTTCTATGATTCGCGGCTGGCATTATTCATACTTCTTATTACTCTCATTGTTGCCAGCTTAATGATCAGCGACCCCTTCCGGTTCATAATAATTAATATTCTGGCAGGAGTTGTGGCTATTCTCTCACTGTCTGATATTAACAGAAAATTCAGACTTGCATTTTCTTCTCTTGTTGTTACATTGACGTATTTTGTAATATACACTGCATTCGAGTTACGTGAACATGAAAGCTTTGGGAAAATTGACATCAGCACTTTCAAGTGGTTTGCAGGAAACGGATTTCTGATACTTGCCGGCTATCCGGTAATAACCTTGTTTGAAAGGAAATTTTATTTTCTGTCAGATATCTCTCTTCTTGAACTTTCACATTCAGGTTCACCCTTGCTTCGCCGTCTTTCTGAAGAGGCTCCCGGATCATATCAGCATTCTCTGCAGGTTGCCAACCTTGCAGAAGCTGCTGCACGGGAAATTGGTGCAAATGTTCTACTTACAAGGGCTGGTTCATTATATCATGATATCGGGAAAATTATCTCGCCCATGTATTTCATTGAAAATCAGAATCCTGAAAAAAGTCCTCATGTCAATCTCGATCCTGCTGAAAGCTCAAGAATGATAATAAGCCATGTGGAAAACGGAGTTAAACTGGCAAAAGAATATAAACTGCCTGTTCAGATCATTGATTTCATAAAGACACATCATGGCACTTCAAAAGCCTATT
>CAZEYY010000053.1:0-23642 GCA_964516485.1 uncultured Rikenellaceae bacterium | reverse complement strand
TTTTCTATGAACTTCGCGTCAAGCGCTGAAGGACCGTATACGTTTATTCCGTTTATCTTCTTGCCCTGGAGGCTCCTGTCGTCATCGATGAAACCCGAAACATGGAATCCGTAGCGCGGATCGCTCAGGACAACCCTTTTTACAACGAAGCCAAGCTCGCCGGCTCCGTAGATCAGAACCCTTTTCTTGTTTTTCGAAGTTCCTGTGGCAAAGAGGAATAGTATCTTTATAAAGATCCTTCCGACGAAGAGCAGTACGGAGACTGCCACATAGTGAATAAGGATAATCGACTGGGGTACGGCTAGTATGTCTGCCCAGTGAAGCCAGTTGCCGATCATAGAGAAGATGATCAGGGCAGCTGCCGAGCAGGTGGTGACTATAAAAACGAGGGTGATGTCTGTCAGAGTGGTATGCCGTACCAGCCCCGAATAGGACTTGAATACTACGGCAAATATTGCATAGACAGCTGTTGCTATCAGTCCCTGCCACACAAAAATGCCAATCCTGTCCTCCGGTATGACAAAATTGAACCTGAGGAAATATGCGATGAGGAATGCTACAAATACGACGGAGAGGTCAGCCAGAAAAACCAGCCAGCGTGGCACTGAATGCCTGTTGAAGAAGTCCAGCGCCCTGCTCCTCAGTTGTAAAACCCATGCAGGATAAATGTCTGCCATTCTGTTATTTCCTACTATCCGGGTATTAAGCTGTGGATCAGCTGTTTTGACCCGACTTTATTCACAAGTTAAATCCCCGTTTTAGTGCCGTCCGGGCAGGCTTTCGCCCCGTCAGTCCCATTGGCAATCTTACCTAAACGACTATAATTGAGCACTATTGCAACAGAGTTGCAGTTTTTTTCAGTCGATCATCAATAAGAAGCTGCCTGGGTCGGACAAGGCGTTGCACATTCTTTTCGAAGTGTGAATTTAATCAAAGAAACGCTTGACGGCAAGTGTTGTTGCATAGATAATCCCCAAAAAATGAGACTTTCCAAACATTTATTCCTTCGTTTTCATCCACTAACTCTCTGATTTGCCTTATTAACAACCATAAGGGGGCAATTGGTCAAAACCGGGATGATTTTGACGAACGTAAGGGAAATTTTGACATAGGACAATAGCATGAAAATCAACATAATTGACTCCGATACGGCTCGGGAGAGGCAGGGTGATTTTGTAACAATTAAGACCGTTCGTCGTTAAAAAAGGTATGTTAGTCACAAGAAAAGGTATATTTGTCAACTTTCACGGACTTATGAGATACATCCTGGCTTTTTGTTTCCTGCTGCTTACAGGTTTGATCAACGGACAGACTGTTCTGACCATTGAAGGGAAGAGCTATACCAATGCCGATGCATCATGGTCGGGAGTCAATATTCCAAGATCAGAGCCAACCCGGCTGACTTTCAGGAACAATTCAATCACCTCTGTCAATACCTTCGGATACATGCTTCAGGCAGGCGATGAGGAGCCGGCAGCTACCAACAACAATCTTGACGGCGCTGTGATTACAGGCAACAGGTTCTCGTGGAGCGGAACAGACATGAAATCCATCACCCACGGTCTGTTTACAGGACATAACCTGAATGCGGTGGTCAAATACAACTATCTAGATCATGTTCCGATGGGTATTATCAGAAAGTCAGGCAATAATATGGTCAATACCGGAGGGGGTGTGGCTTATAACATAGTGAAGAGCGGAGCTGTAGGAATTAACATAAAGGGTATGAGTAATGTCAATGTTTACAATAATACCCTGTACACAGACAGAACCACTGCGGAAACCTGGCGTGGGCTGATCTACATCTATACCCATACTGACATCACACCAAATTCGGTTTCTCACGGCACGAAAATTTTCAATAATATTTTCTACACGAAGCACCAGACTTACTGCATTCAGATTGCCGATGCAGAAAGTGCCGTCGGACTGGAGTCTGATTACAATATCTTTTATTGCGAATCAGGTACACCTCTCTTCTTTTACTGCGGGGAGACAAAGACGTTCGCACAATGGCAGGCCCTCGGATATGACACTCACTCAAAAGTGATCAACCCAAATTTCAAGGATCTGGTGAATTTTGTTCCGGCTGTCAGGCTCGACTATGGAAAAGATCTCGGATCGATGTGGGCTGAAGGTCTTTCAATAAATGCGCAGTGGGGCACGACTGACCCGGCAAGGACAAGGCAAAATGGTCAATGGCAGGTAGGCGCCAGAGTCCATGAGGCTCCACCACCTATAGCGGTACCGGTTAACCAACCACCAATTATAAGTATCTATTCACCTGTCAAGAGCAGTGGCTTCACTACTCCCGCAACCATCACAATAGATGCATCTGCATCAGATCCTGACGGGACAGTGACTAAGGTCGAATTCTATAATGGAACAACGAAACTTGGGGAGCGGGGAACTGCTCCCTGGTCGTTTACATGGAAAGATGTCAGGGAAGGGTCCTACTCTATCACAGCAACAGCCACAGACAATTCAAATGCCAGGACTACATCAGAACCGGTCACAGTTGTCGTCGAGAAGGCAGCCCAGGCAGTTAACCAGATTCCTTCTATTTCTATTACATCACCCTCGGTGGGTGGTAGTTTTGACCTCCCGGCATCGTTGGAGTTTACTGCAAATGCCTCAGATCCTGACGGATCAGTTAAAAAGGTTGAATTTTATGTCGGTCAGATTCTTGCCGGGGAGTGCCTCACTTCACCTTATACACTCACAATGGATTTCGATGCGGCAGGGACTTATGTGATTACAGCCAAAGTTTTCGATAACCTTAACGCCAGTGCAATTTCAGAACCCGTAAGCATTACGCTGAGCCTCAGGACACCTAATAATGATCTTTTGGTCGTATATCCCAATCCAACCGAAGGTGCTTTCACAGTTGACCTGACAAATTTGCCTGAAGATCCTGATCCATATACGGTCTCGATATTAAGCCTCTCGGGGAGGGTCGAATATCGTGAACTTCACAGAGCAAATGAAGGCAGATGCAATCTCAATATTTCCGATGCCCCCGGAGGTATTTACATAATTATGACAGCCTTAAGAGGCAGTGTCGTTTCCACCAAACAATTTATAAAGTTATAATATGCCAGGAGCATTTAAGGTCACTGCAAGTCCTCTGCTTCTAAATCAACAATAAATCAGCCAGTTAGACAATACAGGGTTAATTTCAGTTATTAATTATTTCCCTTTCAAACTGAAACTGTCGAAAACTATTCTAATCTTTTTCTCTTACCGGATATTATTGAGATGGTATTTGCGTTAAGGAAGTAATACATTCAAACAAATCTTAAATAAATGTCAGGTAAGCTAAACATACCGGGATTCCTTTTGCTTATTACAACAGCTATCGGCACACTATTGCTGCAAAGTTGTGTAAAGGATCCGGTTCTGGCTACCCTAACCACAGGGCAAGCCACGGATATCACCATTAATTCAGCTGTGATAAGCGGCAATATTACTGATAACGGAAGAGCAGAGATAACTGCAAGAGGTTTTTGTTGGGGACTTAATCCGCAGCCCACCCTTGATGATGAGTTTGTTCCTTCGGGAACCGGATCAGGAACGTTTTCAGCTACTGTATCCGGACTGGAGCCTAACACCAGATACCATGTCCGTTCATACGCTGAGAACAGCGTTGGAGTAGCATACGGGAACGATGTTGAATTTGTCACAAGCACGGCCCCACCTTCAGTAACGACAGTTCAGGTTACAAATATAGCCGCTGTTACTGCTTCCAGCGGAGGGAACGTCACCTATGATGGTGGCGCCCAGATCACCTCCAGGGGAGTGTGCTGGAGCACATCTCCTCAGCCGGACATAACTGACTTTCATTCCTCAGACGGAACTGGTTCAGGCAGCTTTCCCAGCACCCTGAACAATCTTTCCCCTGCAACAACATATTATGTCAGGGCATATGCCACTAACGGCAGCTGGACCGTATACGGCGATGAGTTTACCTTCCGGACAAAGCTTTCAGATGCTGACGGAAACCTTTACAATACTGTTATAATAGCTTCTCAGCTCTGGATGACTGAGAATCTGAGAACTACGAAACTTAATGATAATACGGCAGTTCCGGAAATCCAGGATAATGCGCAATGGGTTAGCCTGACAACGCCAGAATATTCCTGGTTTGATAACAGCATATCCTTTAAAGCAACATACGGTGCATTATATAACTGGTATACAGTCAATACCGGTAAACTCTGTCCCAGTGGCTGGCATGTGCCAACTGATGCGGATTTTAATGTTCTCGAGACAGCCCTTGGAATGGCGTCCAGCCAGGCTGAAGTCTGGGGATTTCGGGGTACTGATCACGGTCTGAAAATGAAAAACACCAGCGGTTGGGATGAGAACGGGAACGGGACGAATTCCAGCGGATTTACAGCCCTACCCGGAGGATACCGTTATGGGTTGGATGGAATATTCATGCTTCAGACTACAATAACCTATTGGTGGACAGCATCGGAGCATGATGCTGACCGTGGGTGGTACAGAAGGCTTGACAGCTCAAGCGATCAGGTCTACAGGGCATCCACATCGAAAAAAGGCGGGAAATACGTTCGATGTGTCAAAAACTGAAACTATGAAACTTTTATCGCCTACAGGCGTATAAAACTTGTAGGACTGCACTACTTCATAAACTAACATATTAATAATCAATACAAGTGTCATGAAAAAAGGATTAACATTTTTTGCATTGGTCGGTTTGATGTCAGCAATGGGATTGTTCCAGGGCTGTAAAAAAGCAACCGTACCTGAGCTGACCACTGCAGCAATCAGTGAAATAGGACTAACATCAGCAGTTTCCGGGGGAACTATCATAGCTGATGGAGGAGAGGAAATAACCGTGAAAGGGGTTTGTTGGGGCACATCCGTGAATCCGACGGTTGCTGATTCAAAAACCAGTGATGGTAAAGGAACAGCCAATTTTGTCAGTAACCTTGTCGGTCTTGCCGAGGGGACTACGTATTATGTACGTGCCTACGCAACCAACGAGGTGGGAACAGCTTATGGCAACGAACTGACATTTACCACAAACGAGGTCACAGCTGCTGTACTTACAACTACTGAGGCAACAAACATAACTTCTACGACCGCAACTGCCGGAGGAAATATAACAAGCGCCGGAGGTGGCACAATCACCGCCAGGGGAATATGCTGGGGCACGGCACCAAATCCCACCACAGCAGGCAACAAGACAACAAACGGAACCGACATTGGAACCTTCACCGGCAACATCACCGGGTTAACTGATGGTACAACTTATTATTACAGGGCATATGCAACCAACAGCGCAGGAACCACCTACGGTCAGGAACTCAGCTTTATCACTCCTGTTACTGATATTGAAGGCAATCTTTACAAGACGGCTGTAATTGGCACAAAGGTTTGGATGGCTGAAAACCTGAAAGTGACTAAATTCAATGATAATACCGATATTACCTTAGCCAGTACTGACGTTGATTGGATCGTATTGGCTGGCCCAGGTTATTGCTGGTACAGTAATGATCCTGATTACAATAAGCCAGTTTATGGTGCCCTTTATAACTGGCATGCAGCAAATAGTGCCAATATATGTCCTACCGGATGGCACGTCGCCACAGATGCGGAATACAATGCACTGGAGACATCGCTTGGGCTAGCTCAGGCTGATGTTGACATCTGGGGTTGGAGAGGAACAGATCACGGCTCTAAAATGAAAAGTGCAACAGGCTGGAATGCAGGAGAAAACGGGACTAATACAAGTGGATTTACAGCTCTGCCTGGCGGCTACAGGTATTATTCAGATGGAGAGTATAACGGGCAGAACAGCATTGGCTACTTCTGGACCGCGACTGAGCATGATACTGACAGGGGTTGGTATCGCAGACTTGACGGCAATAGTGCAGCTGTTTATAAAGCCTCTACTGATAAGAGAGCCGGAAAATCCATCCGTTGTGTGAAAAACTAAAAGCAGCTCAATAAAAACATCAAAGGAGGCTCCCATTTAGAGGGCCTCCTTTGCATTTTTTTAAGGTTAATAATTGTTTGCTATATTTGAAAGAAAACAACATGAAACACTGGCTTGCTATTTCACTGATTATCATTATGACAGGCTGTGGAACCAACAATAAGAATATGGATAAGATAATATTCCTGCATCACAGTACTGGTGAAGCAATCTGGAAAGGGAAAACCAACAGGTACATTTACAGATTAACAGGTAGAGGAGATGTGCAAAAGCACATCGAAACCCACAACCGGAAACACAAAACCAATTATAAAATCACTGCTGTTAATTTTCCAAAAAGTGCACCATATGGGTGGAACAATTATCCATTTGACTATTACAATATCTGGGTAAAGAATGCAGGGAAGACTCCTTACCTCGAAGAACCAACTCTGGAGATGCTTACAAGTAAATATGATGTGATCATTTTCAAGCACTGCTTCCCTGTCAGCAGGATCAATCCTGACACTGGCAACCCGGACATTAATTCGGATGTTAAGAGTATTGAAAACTATAAACTTCAGTATGATGCTCTGAAAAGTAAAATGCATGAATTCCCCAACACTAAATTCGTAGTCTGGACTCCTGCAGCCAACACAAAAATGAAATCAATTGAAGAAGAGGCTGTCAGAACACATGAATTCTATAATTGGATGATAAGTGAATGGGACGAAAGAGGAGACAATATATTTATATGGGATTTTTACAAGTATGAAACTGAAGGAGGGCTTTATCTTACTGACACAAACGCTCACAGTCCTGAAAATTCACACCCAGGCCTGGCATTTTCCGCCAGGCTCGCCCCACTTTTCGGGCAGTTTATCATTGATGTTATGGAATCAAAAGTCAATTGACAAGTCCTGTCAGTCACTAATTTATTGTTATGACATTAAGGCAGATCTTAGACAGAATCCAGATTAAGTTATTGGAGAAGGCCAGTAACAGTGCCAGAATCAAATATCTGAGAAGGCAAGGTATGAAAATAGGCAATGGCTGCCTGATAGGAACTATGAACTTTTCTACGGAACCCTATCTTATCGAAATCGGTGATCATGTAGCGATTGCTGACGATACTGAAATAGTAACACATGACGGAGGCGTCTGGTGCTTCCGGGACGAAATAAAAAATGCCGATCTTTTTGGAAAAGTAAAGATCGGCAACAATGTGTTTATCGGGAACAACTGCACAATTCTTCCCAACACCACAATCGGAGATAATTGTATTATAGGTTCTGGCAGTGTTTTAAGGGGAAAGTTTCCCGAGAACTCGGTTATTGTCGGGAACCCGGCAAAGGTAATTACGGATATAAAGGTTCAGAAGTTTTTATATCTGCAAAATCCCGATCTGCTTCGAACCAAGGGGCTCAAGAGAAAGGAAAAAACAGCTTATATCAAGAAACACTTTGGAATAGAGTAATTTACACTGATAGGCAGGCACCGACCCTATTCCCCAAAAAAAATACCAGATTGCTACGTCGTAGCAATGTTATTTTGCCATATATCCCCCATCAACGATCAGATTTGTCCCGGTAATCCATTTCCCTGAATCGGAAAGAAGAAAAACACAGGCATTAGCGATGTCATCACTTGTGCCAAGCCCAAGAGGATGCAATTCGCTTATCCTGTCACGGGATTCCTGATCTTTACTGTAAACAGCTCGTTGGGACATTGGGGATTCCACAACACCCGGAGATATTGTGTTTACACGGATATTCCTGGTTGAGAGTTCAACTGCCAAAGATTTTGCTGAAGCGACAAGTGCTCCTTTTGTCATTGAGTAGAGAACTTTGCCACGTTCTCCCACAATACCCATTACCGAGCTTATAAAAATCACACTGCCTCCGGTTTTGGAGAAATATGAGGACTTAACGACCAGTCGGGTCAGGTTCATGGGGCCAATTACATTAGTCTTGAAAAACAGCTCCATTTTTTCCGGAGTACTTGCATTTATTGGCAGAGTAGTTGATATGCCGGCACAATTAATCAATCCGTCAATTTTACCCATTGCGCTCACCATATCCGGGATAATCTCTTCCACTTTTTCATAGTCAACCAAATCAACTGCATATTTGATATGTCTTTCCGGTTCTTTCATCAATTGGAGAGTAGTATCCAACCTTGCAGAGTCGCGGCCAAAGAGAACCACCCTTGCACCCATATTACTGCATACGACAGCGCACTGCCTTCCAATACCTGAGGAGGCTCCCGTTATCAGAATTATTTTGTTTTCAAGTGAAAAAGGGTCGAATTGTGGATCCTTTAATTTGGTGTAATTCATACTTCAACAATCTCAGTGATGTAACAATCTTCCAAATCCACAAGTGCAGTGCCCCAGGTCAATCCCACACCGAATCCACTCAATAATAATCTTTTATGTCCTGAAAGATTACCTCTTAGTTCGGATACAATGGTGAGGGGGATGGATACTGAAGATGTGTTTCCGTACTTTTCAATTGTCGATGGGATCTTGTCAAGAGGCAACTTAAGTTTCTTTGCCAGGAATCCGTTAATATAACTATTCGCCTGATGAAAGATAAAATAGTCAATACTGTTAAGCTCCACTGCTGAAAAATCGAGCAACCTGTTGAAATCTCGGGGAACTTCCCTTATCACGAAGTTAAAAACATCTGCCCCGTTCATGTATCCCTGCTCTTCTGAACGAATATTACCATACTCATCGATTACCTTTTCAGTAACCGTTTCGCATGAGCTCATTTTCCGATACCCGCCTGCAGGTATTTTAATAAGGTTTTCTCTCGATCCATCCGAGTTCAGAGAAAACCAGCTATTACGGAAGATTTCCTTATTCTCAACCAGGGCGGCAATCCCGCCATCTCCAAAGAGAAAACCTGTCTTCCGATCCTTTAAGGAATAGACTTTGGAGCGGGTTTCACCATCCAGGATCAACGCTTTCCGAAATCCCCCACAACTTAGCATCGAGAAAGCTATTGTGAGACCATATAGAAATGCCGAACATCCAAGATTGATGTCAAATGCTATTGCAGATGTTGGCAATTTTAACCTATCCTGCAACAGTATGGAAGTAGCAGGCATGCGGTAATCCGGAGTCTGAGAGATGAAAATGAGCAGATCGATTTCTTCCCGATTTAATCCCATTTCAGAGATTAGCTTCTCAGCCGCGGCAAAGCACAGGTCTGAAGAGCATGTATCCTGATCCACAAACCGCCGTTCCTTTACACCTATTTTTTCAATCACCTCGTTTACCTCTTCCTCTCTGAAATAAAGGTTAGGGTTATAATTATTTATAACCTTTCTTGGAACGGCAGCAGCCAGGCCGGAAATACCAACATTTTGAAATTGCAGTAACCCCATAACTCCTATCTGGATTCTATAAGATTGACAAGATCCTTTACTGTGTGATAATTATTAAATTCTTTCATCTCAATCTGAATTCCGAAGTCACTGTCTAACATTGCAAGGACTGATAATTCTGTGAGAGAACTATATGTTTCATAATCACGAAACTTGTCCTCTTCTTTAATGATAGCAGGGTCCATTTCAATTGCCTCCGCAAGAGCTTTAATCAGTTTTTCCTTCATATTCGGTTATTTAGCAGTGAATAGTTTAAAATACTCCCTCCTTCATAGTACAGATTGACACATATAAGTTTCCCTCAGGAGTAAATTAAATAATATTGTTTTATTTGTCTGGTTGTTCTTGCAACGATTTTGAAAAAAGAGCGAATCCATCACTATTTGCATCATATACAATATCTTCAAGATATATTTTAGAATCTTTGGTGATATCCCGTTTCAATACCACATCATCTGCAAGGCATGATGGCAACGAGGCTTTCAGCATATTGTCTGCACAATTTTCTATTAACCCGTAACTGGCATAACCTCCAAAGCCGTCCAATCTTTCACCTTTCTTCAGATCCTTCTTCGCATAGGCATATACATTCGTTTTAAACCCGAAGTCGGGTTTCAGAACTGCCCTGTTGTTAAGGACGACTTCGGCAACCGTTGCAGCAAATTCGAAATGGCACAGGTGATATGGTCGATAAAACAGGTAAAAGGGACCCGGTCCCATATCCGGAGGCAACCAGCTCAGTGTACTTTTCTGATAAGGATGGTCAGTATATCCTATTACGAAGACACCGCCTTTAGGCTTTGCATCAAGCACATAATCAACTATTGGATTCTTACCATTCCATATCTTTTGAAAATCAAAGTGGTCAAATATCTCATAGATACTGTCCATTTTCGGACCGAACATCCCCGGAGTTGCGACATAACCTCCGATTCCATTTGCCATTACAGCCATTTCCACACACAGTTTTGTGCCGTCAGAATAAGATGAGCACATTTTCGGATCGAGATCACGTTTCTCGGCTTCTCCCTTAATTGAATAAGGAGTTACATGCCGGTCCAGAAATCCTTTCATATTTCCGGCCATCACAACTTTGAACCCCATAAACTCAACTTCATCAATAATCCGTTTAATTACTGCCGGCTGATCTCCATCACTTACTGTGTAAACCAGGTTATTCTTCCGGGCTTTTGACAATAAATAACTCCCATACATCAGGTCTGCTTCGTAATTCATCATAATCAGATGCTGGTTATGGTCCAGAGCCTTTTCGCCATAGAGGGCACCTCCAACTATTGAGCTGGTGGCTTCAATAAAAACCCTGATCTGTTCACAGCTTGCTATCAAGTTCCCGTCTTCACATACTGCAAGACGTCCCTGCTGGATTGCTTCATTCATCTCAGCAAGACTGTAAACTACCTTATAGTTATAATTAAACTGTTTAGCGACCTCAATTGCTCGGTTCAAGTTAATGTCGGCAATAGCACAGCATTCTATTCCGGGAGTAATTGCAGATTGAAGCACCATTCCTCTCCCGATGGAGCCAATACCAGCGATCCCAATCTTAATCGGGGATTTTACTTTTTTAAGTTGATCCAATAAGCCAAACATATGAGTCCTCCTTGATTAGTAAATATTACATTATTAATTCATTAAAGTGCATTTATCATTGCCGGAATATATTTTCTGCACATTACGCGTATAGCTTTTCAATAATACTCGACACTGTTATTTCAGGTGAAAATTTCGTATCAAAGGTATTTGCATTAGCTTTTGCATATGATGCTGCCTTTTCAGGGTGCTGCAACAGTTCGTTCACATTTCTGGCAATCTCTTCCGGATCATCAAAGGCAAATTGTTCCTTAAAGAACGGGTTCTGGTAATATAATTCCTTATTATTACTGATGGTTTGACCGATTATTGGTTTTCCCATGGCCAGAAGTTGTCCAAGCTTTGATGAAATGCCATCATGAGGCCCCCTGACATATATTGCGACTTTTGACCTGGCTAAATGACGAAAATAATCACGCATTTCATATACCGCCGGTTGAACAAAATAGTGATGATTATCAGGCAATTTCTGGGTTGGAGCAAATCCGAGAATAACCTCTGTCTTTACAGTCGCCTCAAGGGCCTTCATTACTTCAAATCGAAATTCATTCAACAATTTATGCATTGGATAATAGGGCATTACAAAGAACACGTTGAGGTCAGTTTCTGTATTCCGAAGGCGCTTTAAATAGTCTAATCTTGGATTCCTGAACATAAGATTAAGACGTTCCTTAGATTCTTTAAATGTCCAATTATTATTACTGCCAGGAATAATTCGAGGCATGAATTTGATCATGTTATCAATATACAAAGGAAAACTTGGACCAATTGGGATAATCTTATCTTTAAACTTCTTTATTGTAAGATCCTTGTCAATAGCATTCGCATTATAGTTTGTTTTAAAATAATATTTAACAATGTCAAGTACCGGAATAATGTACCCTTCACTCATATAGTTGGATGAATGGTCGCTACGATCTATACAGAAAAAAATGCTATTATCCCCATGTTTAAATTCAAAGAATCCCAAACGTAAAACAAACTTGCCCCATTCTCCATTCCGGGGCGCTTGCTTTAAAAAATCTGGCTTGTCTCTTTTTATTATAAACTTATAGTTTAACCGCTTTTGGTTAGACAAAAACCCGTTAATATAGAAGCTAATAGCAGTTATCTCTCCACAGTCATAATAAATTATTTCCCTGATTTCTTTATTGGTCTTCATGCTACTGTATCTTAGATTTATTTATAACAAAATGCCAATAACCTGTATTATATTCATTATCAATTATTCGAAGCCCTATAAAACCCAGCCATATGGCTTGCGGAGGGGAGGATAAAACAGCAGAAATCATAGACATTTCAGTATAGACAGGCTTTCAACGAGTTGTTAAGATGCGCTTTAATGATCCGAAAATAACTTTCCAGTTATTAATGTAACTTTCGGGTGCATGTCTTAAAAGATATAAACCAAAGGCTGAATTGAGCCAGAGGTAGTATCTGAGGTTCACCAGGTGTTGAGATCTGGTTTGCCTGCTTCTTGAGGCACTTTGAGTAATTCCTGAGTCCGTAGTATAATACCTCCTCAGGGGCTTATTGCAGCATATCACTTTATATTTACGGCTAAAGTGATACCACAGGTAGCTTTCAGGGAAATGGGAACCTTTCACAACTGGAAACAATCTCGTTTTGAGGATGTCGACTCTTATGCAGCCCCATTTTTCACCTTTAAGCTTATACCCGAATTCAAGCTCTACATTATTGGTTATCATGCCATCTTCAGGGAATAATGTTCCGACAATCCGGTCAGTATCATTGTCCAGGCAGAGAACGTTAATGCCACTAAGTCCATGTCTAACACCCGGAGTAATCTCTTCCCATTTATCGTGGAAGAACTTCAGTGTTTCCGGAAAGAAATAGTCATCTGCATCCGCAGGAACAAACAGAGTCCCGCGAGCCAATTGTACAGCCCTGTTCCATGAAATATGCTTACCAGAATTGGGTTGTTCAATGTACTTCGCATCAAGTTCAGGATGGTCTCCAAGATATTCCTTTATGATGTCAGCTGAGTTATCAGTTGAGCCATCATTTATTATAATCCATTCGAAATTCCTGAATGTTTGATCGCTAATACTTTTAAGGACGCGGCTTAAATGTTTCGCTCCATTATAAATTGGTGTAAAAACTGTAAAATAGGGTGCTGTTAAATCAACTGTTGAAATCATACTATACTACAATTACTAAACACATTCAGTTATAAATGAATTTGATGTATAGCCGGTAGTTCTGACAGGGAACAAAATCCAAACTAAACAGCATAATTGATATAATCTGCTGTTGGATTCTTCGCTTTAATAATTCTCGCCGGATTACCGTGCACCACTGAATCATCCGGAACATCAAAATTCACATATGAATTCGGAGCTATAAGAACATTGTTGCCAATCTGGATGTTCCCTATGATAACAGAGCCTGCTCCAATCCACACATTGTCTCCGATTGAGGCGAATCCTTTTCTCGCTCCGGATATACCACGGCCAATAGTAACCAAATGACCAATATTACAGTTTTTGCCTAACCTGACCTGCCCAATAACAACTGAGCCAATATGACTCGTCAGATAGAATCCCTGGCCAATCTGAGCCTCCTTGTTAATTTCGAAACCGTATTTGAAGCGATATCTTTTTAACAGTAGTCTGTAAATGATTCCCGTAAGGGACTTTTTCCTATGCATTGTCACCTTCCTGTAGAGAAAGGTATACCTGAATCCAGGATACGATAATCCCTTAATTAATCCCCTGATGCCATGGAATCCAAAATGACGGTATAGGTCCGCCTTTATTACCTGATTCATTCTTCCCCCAATAATAATATTTAATAAAGCAATTACTCATTTTCTGTCTCTTTTTCAAGTAAGGATCTGATCCCGGCCTTCTCATCGGTATCGATAATTTCGACATTAATCCCGTACTTTGCCAATAAGAAAGCTATATCCTTATTATTAAAAGCCTCACCCGGCTGGGGAGGAACAAGTGTCAATAACCCCTTTGCGTTTAGCTCTTTCAGTGTGTCAGCCATCTCATCCACCTTGAAACAAATATGATGAAACCCACCGCCTCTGTTCACAAAGTTGATTAGCGACTGATTATCCAACAGCGGTTCAATAAGTTTAATAAGCAGGCTCTCTTCCTTTGAGAGAAATACAACTTTTACCTTTTGTAAAGTATTAATTACTGTATCTGTCATTTGCCGGTATCCAAAAACACTCTCCCAATAGGAGATCCCCTCCTCGATGTTTTTAACAGCAAAGCAAATGTGGTCCAGCTTCATAATTGACATATTATGCTAAAATCATTTTGATTTATTCCCTGACAGTAATTTAAGAAATAATTCTTCATGATCTTTGGCAACCTTATCCCACGTGAAATCGGACAAAACCCTGTTTCGTGCCCTGTCAGCATTTTGCTTAATTTCTTCAGGAGAGGATAGTGATTTCTCGAGGGCATTTTTCAGTGACTTCACATCTCCCTTCTTGAACAGGATTGCATCATCTGATACAGCATAAAGGTTTTCCTTAATGTCACTGCAAATAATCGGAGTTCCCAATCCCATTACATTAAGGATAACCGGAGATAATCCTTCCACATCGGATGGCTGAATATAGCAATATGCATTCTTCATCAATCTAAGGGAATCATCTCCGTAAACAAAACCAGGAAAGACAACTCTCTTATCTTTTGTGGAGAGCAATTTTTTTTCGTAATCAGAGGGATTTGGCGATCCTCCGACAAGCACCAGTTTCTTTTCTGTGTCAACCATTTCGTAGGCCGGAATAAGGTAATGCAGGCCCTTATCCGGAATAAACCTCCCAACAAAAAGAAAGTAATCCTTCTCTTTCAGACCAAGTTTCTTGAAAATGTCATCGTTATGTTCAAACTCAGGGACATCGCTGCCGAAGGGTATGAAATCATATTTTCTGGCAAAACGCTTTTCAAAATGTTCCCGGGCAAACACATTATCGAAGATTACTGCATCAGGCACGTGGGCTGTAATATATGAAGAGAATCTTAAATATAACCTGCCATACCATGGCCATTTATCCCTGTTCCAATCAATTCCATCCTGGCTGATCGCTACTTTTTTCCCTGCCAATCGCAAAAGCAGTGCCCAGATACTGTTGCCCCCGTTTTGAATATGAATAATATCAGCCCTGTTTCTGAAGATTATATCAAAGGTGCATTTAAAGGAATGAAGAAGCGTGTCGAAGCCCTTTCCCGAAACCGTTTTAAAGTATTTCAGCTGTACTCCCTGAAAGTGCTCTCCCAATGTTTTCTGACCTGGATAAAGCCTATTGTATGCCAGAACATCATGTCCGAGTCCTAAAAGTCGTGGAAGCAATTCCGAAGCAAATTTGTCTGCTCCCGCACATCCTTCCCTCGGAGGAATTGATCTGAAACCAAATGCCGCTATTCTCATCCCGATCGTCAACCAAGATAGCCTGAATAATAATTATCGAGATATTCCTTAAGTGCAACCTTCCAGTCCCTCATTAGATTCATATTGCGTATATCCAGTTTCCTGTTGATCAACCTTTCACAAGGGGGTCGTTCAGCAAAATATGTTTCCTTAAAAAAGTCTGATCCGACCGGAGTAAGCTTAATTTTGTTGTTCAATTTCAATATCGAAAGAAGTTCTGTCGCCACCTCAAGACGACTCGTCTGCCCTCCGCATACCATATTATAAAGTCCCCAGAATTCCTTTTCCAGGAGGGCTTTGACATTTCTGGCAAAATCATGAGTATAGGTTGGAGTTCCATCCTTATCATCAACAATAAAAAGCTCCTGTTTCCCATCCTTGATCTGCTTCATAAGCTTCTGGATGAACTTCTTGTCTTTCACAGGGCCTGAGCCCATCATCCAGCCTGCCCGGCAGACGAGATACCTCCTTGCATTCTCGATCACAAACCGCTCTCCCATGTACTTAGCCCGTGCATAAACGCCCAAAGGATTCGGCTGATCCCAATCGTCATAGAACTCTTTTGCACCGTCAAAGATTCCTGCAGTACTTATATAAAGTACCGGGATGTCCAGTTCATTGGCAATATGCACAGCATTTTCTACGGAAATAGTATTTGTATTGTATGTTTCGTCTGCGTTAAGTTCACAAAACTCAAGATCTGTATATGCTCCCAGATGAAAAAGGTAATCAGGGTTAAAAGCTATCACATCCCTGCGATATGCATCGAAATCCCTGAAGTCAAGAAAACTAAGCCAATGTTCATTAACATCTTTATCAGTGCATTTCAGGGTATAATCATCCATGAACTGTTTATGAAATGCTTCTCCAAGCATTCCGCCACAGCCTGCTATATAGATTTTCTTCTTCATAATTAAATTGGTAAATGAATATCTTAAGTGTACTATAAAATCACAACTCTTGTTCCAAGGGAAAAATTGTGTGCTGACATTTGAAATCTCTATTGAGGACCTTCACGATCTATAAGTTCATTGTAGATTTTAAGAAGGTCTTCATAGTGCTTCTTCTCAGAAAAGATTTCAGTCGCGAAGTTGTATGCGGCTCTTGACATATTCTGATACTGATCATTACTCATAGTGGCTGCACGTCTGATTTTTGATTCAAATTCCTCCTTGTCTCCCATCCTGAAGAGGAATCCAGTCTCCCCTTCACTAATTAGCTCAGGAATTCCTCCTATAGCGCTTCCAATCACAGGTTTCCCGGCAGAATAAGCCTCAACAATAGTCAATGGATTATTTTCATACCACTCTGATGGAACCAGCACGAACGAAGCATTTCTTATATACGAAAACAGTTCATCACCTTTCCTGAATCCCACAAACTCGATATTTTTCAGGTCATTCGCCCTTAGGTCATCAATTATCTGTTCAGACATTACACCTCCACCTATAATTTTCAATTTATAGTCTTTCGGCAGTCTCTTCCATGTTTCTATAAGTGTTGTTACTCCTTTTTCTGCCACAAGTCTTCCATAGAAGAGGAAATACTCGCCTCTTCTGTCATCTGGGACACTGCTGCTGAGGCCAGGGTAAAAGTTGTATAGATGTATAAATCTTTCACGGAACAGAGAATGAGAACTATGCTTCTGATAATTGAATTTACTTACACAGATTATTTTATGAAAATAGTCCTCCGGTTTCAAGATATCATTGTTCAGTACGAATTCTATATAGTTGATTGTGCTGTAGTAAATATTTTTCCGGTTACATCGCTTATAGACACAATTAATCCTGGCCTTTGTCAGGCATATCTCGCAGATCCTTCCGTCACCGTCAATGAAGGTGTTCCTCGGGCAAAGAAGGCTGTAATCGTGAAGCGTGATAACTGCGGGAATTCCGAACTTTCTGAGAACCGGTAGAATTGAGGCTGTCAATCCTCCTTTATATAGGTGTAAATGAGCCACATCAGGCTTGAACGTCGTCAGAAGTTTCCTGAGTTTCCTTGCAGCTTCCATTGAATAGAGCTTTTTGGGCATGTATGCAAGCTGTTCAACAAAACTCAT
Organism: uncultured Rikenellaceae bacterium; assembly: GCA_964516485.1. GTDB lineage: Bacteria > Bacteroidota > Bacteroidia > Bacteroidales > VadinHA17 > LD21. The sequence continues at coordinate 6,219 of CAZEYY010000053.1, read as the reverse complement.
GTTAAGTGCATCAACATCTCTCACAAAGTAGTCAGAGAAGGCCGTATCGTAGTTGTATTTTGATTTCGTTGAAAAGTAAGCCACAGAATGTCCGTGCGACTCCATAAGATCCCCAGTATTGAGATAAACCACATCCGCCCCTCCCCTTCTGTAGTGACAATTGTTTATCATCAGAACTCTCAAAGGTCTGGGTGCTGTCACCCCGGCAGAAATTGCTCCATTGGCGGTTTCTGCGAGTGCTTCTGAATATTTGATATCGGGAGTCGTCAGATTATCCCCCTTAATCATACTGTTGTACACCTGTAATAGCCGGTCAGCAACATGACCGATATCCAATCCCTTCTCCATGATATGGTTCCGGGAGTGAAATTCAGATAAAGAGAGAGCCCTGTCAGCAAGTGCAGCCAATTCTTCGGGAGTGAATGTTTCTGCCACATAAGCGCCCTCGATCCCACTGAGCATTTCCTTCACATTCCCAACCGGTGTTGAGACTACTGGCACATCGCATGCGATGCACTCCTTTACAGAGTTCGGGGATCCTTCAAAATCCGAAGTCAGCAAATGCAAGTCTGAGGCATTGATGTAGGACGGAATCAGGCTGCGTCCTGTGTTAGTCAGCACAAGAGGCTCAAGGTTCGGATAATTGTATTTATCTGCAAGAATTGATAAAGTCGCAGAAAATCTGTCAATACGTTTGCAGAACCTTCTGTTATAGGAATCCATGAAAAGAATGTACCTCTTTGAAGGATCCAGTCCAAGCTTATTTTTGCAAAGCTCCTTGTCCATTGGGTGAAAAACAGTGGTATTTACACCGTTTGGCAGATGGACAGTCTTGGAAAGGTTGAGTTCCTTTGGTTTATTCTTAAGGATAATTCTGTTAAATAGCCTGTGGAGTATCCTGAAGAGAATAATGCCTCCCTCATTTCGTGGATCGCTTTGATATGACAGTATACGTGGACTGACGCAACACCTCCCGCTGAGGATAAGAATAACGGCGCTGAAGCAATGATGACAATGGATGATATCGAATGTGTTTGTCTTTAAATAGCGGCGTAATCTGAAAATGGCTTTGAGATAGGCAATCTTGCCTTCTTCACGACTGTTTATAAAAAAGACATCATTTGTAATCCCCAACTGACGCAAGGACTCGACCTGTTCTTTTATAAATATGCCAAAAATAGGATAGTTAAGTGTTGGAAAATTATTGGTTACGTGAAGTATTTTCATGCTATTGAATAGGGTGCTTCCCGGGTTTTGAATTACATATTTTAAACGTTAAAATTGATATTTATTGCTTATCCCTAACACTTGTAAATATAGTGTTGAGCTCAGCTATTCTCAGAGGGTTCAACTCGTGTGTCATTTGAATATATCTTTTCGACTTGCTTGCAAAACCCTTTGAATTCTCAAGGTTATCCATGGCCTCGATGAGCCTGTTCATACTTCCACCGGCAGCAACTCCAAGTCCCTCCTTTGCAATGGTCTTTCCGGGGTCAACATGAAGTGATAGTACAGGAATACCACAAGCCCATGCCTCGATAAAAACATTAGGGAAACCTTCCATGGGAGAAGTCGAAACCAGGGCTCTGGAATTGCATATTTCCCTTAAAGTTGCTTCATGTGAGAGCTGCCCCATTAACTTAACATTTGGATATGATTTCAGTTTTTCAAATAAAACGTTGGCTGTTTTATCACGGATTCTGCCGATGACTTTGTAGGTATGCCGGGGCGTTTTGTCTACCAGGTCAAAAAACTCTGCAAATCCCTTTCTCCTGTCAAGTGAACCTACATAAACGAAATCTGTATCTGGATTTCTTTCAAGTGAACCGATCTTATCTGTACCGATGAAATTGTGGAACACCACAGAATCAATCCCCTTTTTTTTCAGAATTTCTTTCTGACCTTCATGCTGGACCATTACCAGATCGGCATTTTTAAGAAGAAAAGGGTAGTCCAGTTCACTTGTTATCCCGTTAAATATGCCCCATAAATCCTTTATGCTGGTAGAATAGAAGTGACGCCATCTGTCCCTGATACCAAGGATGTCAAGATCAGATGCGAGTGCAAGAATGAACTTCGCCTTGACTTTTCTGGCTGCCAGATACATTATTATGTGCCTGCTGTCACGTATTCGACAGTAGTAAATATCGGCTTTAATCCTTTTAAATGTCGAATAAAGTCCCGGGAACCTGTGAGTCCAGGTCCTGAGAATCCTGATCCCCTTGTTGTAATCTTTGACCGGGCAGACTCTTATTCCTTCATCAGTTATATATTCAACTTTAACATCAAGGTCCACCACCACTATTTCATGGCCCAGTCCTGATAAAACTTTGGCAATGGTGGCGATCTGAAGTTCGCCTCCGCCTCCAGTCCTGCCGGCCAATGCGTCGTCTATCTTACCCCAGAAACAAATCTTCATCCTTCGTATATATTAGCAGCCTCGGTAAGCGTAACTGAGTGAACATGATTTTTCTCCAACAACTTAAAGAAATCCTCCAATAAGACATATAGCTCTTCAATAGACTCATTGTCAGGTCTGTACTTTGAACAACCCGGCATCAGCTCACTTGAATGAAACATCATAGTAAGAAACGGGAGTCTCCTGCTTTTTATTTCTGACAGCAAACTTCTGAAACCATCAATTGTCATTCCCGGGACTGGTCTTGCCCAAACTGGCTGATTGCCATATAGAAATTTTCTGAAAGCCCTCAGAACAAGGCTTATATCAACATGACTAAAATAGTATTGAGCCAGGCGCCAATTCGCATTCAGTGGGAATCTGGTCGGAGCAATCGTGATAGGGATCTCCTTGAGAGAACCCTCCTCAAGATCGTAGGTATAAGGGTAAGGTGAATATTCAATGAAATCAGGTCCTCCCTGACCACCCGGGACTCCCTTATGTGATGCCCAGCTTACAAAGGGAGTTACCGATGAATCAACAAGATATGAGTTCTCCAGAAGTGCTTCTGCCACTTCCCTGTTGAACCCATACCGGCCAGAACGAAAGGATGTTGGACGCTTCCCGCAACAAGCCGTAATCTGATTTGTAAGATTACTGATCTTCTGTTTCAGCAGATTATATGGCAGCTCGGATGCAAATGCATGATTGCTGTCATTTTCCCTGAATCCATCCAGCTCCATAAAAGGCGGCGTAGTCCATGAATGGAGATGTGCACCGACTTCTGCCACATCATCTTTCACATATTGGGAAAACAACTCCTTTGAATATTCGTCCAGACAAACTTCGGAGGTAATCAGGTAGGTAGGCCTGATGCCATACTTTTCACATAATCCCTGGAAACGTGATATATACTTGATGTTTTCAACCGTCAGGTCCCTGCCATGGTCCCACTGATTGTCTCCCTCTGTATCGATTGTAATAATGAAATGCATGAATTCCCGTATTCTAATTGTGGTTATCAAAGCTAATAGTCCTTCGTGAATTGGCAGGGATATCGAACCAGAAGACCAGATCATCATCAACTGTTCTCGACACAGGTTCGTATCCGTCCAGAAGAATCATACCTGATTTTCTGCTGATAGCTATTGATAAGCCCTTTATTCCCTGATCATTGTCGTTGAAAACATCAATAGTTCCATCAGCTTGGTATTCAAATCTCACATTTTCAATTAGCAGCCAATAGTTTAACAACTCCTTCACCGTGGTTAGAAAGAGGTCACCCTTATCTCTCTGGCTATCCATATACGCAAGCAATTGATCAAATAAGGGATTAATGACAAGGCGTCCATCACGATTCAAAATTATATTGTCGTCCACTCCGTTTCTGACATAATAACCATGATTGAAAAAGACACCCCAATCTTTTAAAAGATAATCCAGCTGCCGTTTTTCAATTTGCAGCTGATGATCGGTATTTATGTTGGACAGGCCGTGATATACATACTCAGTAGTCCATGAATAAAGCGATTTGGAAATTGTTTTGTTTTGCCAGTACAAAGGAGTAGGCAGGGCACTGCCTTTGAGAGGCAGCTGAGAGTTAAGCTCAGACATTGGGAAATGGCCCTTAGAAAGGGCAAGCAATGATTCAAAGGCAGTCTCACCGAGATAACTCTTCCGGTATCGGTAACGTCTCCATAACTCGGCTGAAAGGTCAGTAAACCTCAAACTTATAAGGTCACCCTTGATTGATGGTCCTGGTTTTGAAAACCGTATTGCCTCCACTGCAGGACTCCAGAAAAACCTTGTTCCGTACTGTTCCCAAAGATCTGCCGAATAGAATGCAGATTCCGGATTCAGTCCATCCGCAACCATGGCCTCCCTGTTATTGTTCCCGGGGAACATTCCGTGATCAATCCAGGATTCGGCAGCGTAGCGCGTACTAATGGCTGATATGGCATTCTGCAAGAACTGGCGATTCGAATTAAACTCATCCGGTGTGTGAAGACATATATCGTAAAAGCCTGTATGGTAGAGCTGATCAAGAAAATCAAGGTATACTTTCTCTGAATCATCTTCAATGGACAGATTATCCGGCATTCCTCCGTCAAGGTATTCGAAAAACACACTTTTGGTAACCGGAATCTCATGACCTGCGAAACCTCCGCTCGCCATCCTGATATCAGTTATATTCTCAACTCCAAAATAAGCCGCCCTGTGCGTCCGCATGTTTCCGGCATCAGCATGTTCGGTAAAAATATACGCAGCAAGGTATCCGTCCGGAACAAGCATAAGGCGGGGGGTTTGCAAGGGAAGACGTCCAAATATGATAGTGAATTCATTTTCCCTCTCATCACCAGGTCTATAAAGTGAAGCTGACTTATCTGTCCACCTTCCGGCACCGTCTGCCTGAAAAGGGATTTCAATGAACGGTTGATCAAGTAAATAATCCAGGTTTATTACCAACCTGGATTGCCTTGTGTCAAGCTGAATTGAAGATATCTCCTGCTGGTTATATATCATGGATGACCGGCTGCCGCTTCCAAGGCTTACTCCCTGCTTATCAAGCCAGTATTCCTTATGATTATTGTTGTGATCAGTCTTTCTGTTCTTCAGAAAAACTTCGGTCACGGGAATATCATAATCGGCGATAATTGCTTCCCGGAGAACAACCACGCTGTCGTGGTAATGCGTTTTGACAGTAAATTTAAGCGCCGGCTCCTTAGATCTGGCTATAATATTGATAGTAATATCCGCTATGTCGTTAATTTTCCCTGACAGACAAACTATGCTATCGGCAACCTCTTTAATACTTACCTTTTCAAGAAAAAAAAGATCATTATACCTTTCATAATTTGCACAATAAGCCATCCCGGACAGGATCAACTTGTTATCATTTGTGCTAACAGTCAGATTGCCGGCAGAATCTATAGAAAGTGTGTACCATGGATTCTTAATTGTTATTGTTCCGGAACCATTCACAAAATCTCCACCGGGGCCGGAGTCGTAATCAGGTAGAAATGAATTGGGCAAATCTGCCTTATAGTAACCACTGACAGTAAATACAGCAATTGCAACAACCATTAGTACGAAAAGGCCTGACATCAATTTAAAAATCAAGCTGTTTTTACTTCTTTTCATCTGCTCCTGATTATACTGTTCTAATACCTACCACTAAACGGAAGTCAGATTCATTAATTTTTTTGCCGATGAATATTTTTTAGGAGAATCAGTCCCTTTTTTGACCTGTTATACAATTTGTAAAAGAGGAAACCATATGGTATCAAGCTTATATTCATCTTTTTCATCATGAATGTGAAGTATCCTCCGAAACCATGCTTAAACCTGTTGACCAGATAGATCTGTTCTGATGGCAATGCAAAATGGTTATAACCCCAAAAATCAAAGTAGTTGAATTGTTGCGACTTCGCCCTTTCAATTGCCTCATAGACAATCAGGTGAGAAATCGGCAAGTCTCTTCGGTCCGGATCAGAAGCACTCAATAAATATCTTACCGAGACGCCCTGGTATGCGAAGACAGCTCCTCCCAGAATTACGTTTTCAGGACCGTACGCCAGCAATAATGAGCCAAGGTTATGCGAGGTGAGATAGCTGACGATGCCTTCAATTTCATTGGGAGTATGAGCCCTGATGTTACGGCTTTTACACATCCCCACGTAGACCTGCTGGAAAGATGATACCTCACTGGCTGAAGAAGCTGCCTGAACAATAATACCACTCTTTTTGGCTTTCTTTATCGCACTTTTATGACCTTTGCTGAATTTACCCCAAATCTTCTCGATACTTTCGTCAAGATTTAT
>CAZEYY010000052.1:21591-23789 GCA_964516485.1 uncultured Rikenellaceae bacterium | reverse complement strand
TTCACCGGTGACCTTAACAGCTTCTTTGAAAAGGTAAGCAAGTATGATAATCAGTTTGAAGCAAAAAGGAAGGAACTTGCAGCCCGGGGAATGAAATGGAGGTTCTTTGCAACACTTGATGAGGGAAAAGCAAGGGTTGAACTGCTTACAATAGGCTCCGATCACCCGTCGTATAACCTGGAGGGAAGCAATAACATAATCCTTCTGACCACAACAAGATACAGGGAGCTTCCTATGGTCATCAAAGGCTATGGTGCAGGAGCTGATGTCACGGCTGCAGGTGTATTCGCAGATCTTATGAGGGTTGTAAACGTGTGAGAAAGGCTGAGGGCGGAAGGCGACCCGATAGCTATCGGGAGGCGGAAGGAAGAAGGGATGAGGTGTGAGGTAAAATTTGATTTTGATATGTTTTATGGGTAGTGAAAGGATAAAATATTATTCCACAAATCTGCAGTCGGAAACAGTGAGTTTCAGGGAAGCCCTGTTAAAGGGGCTTGCACCTGACGGTGGATTATACATGCCTTCGACTATTCCACTTCTTGACAGGAATACACTGCTGAGCCTTCATGAGCTTGAATATCATGAACTTGCATATACCATCCTTCGGCATCTGACCGGAGATGAGATAGACGAAAAGGTGCTCTTTCAGTTATGCCGGGATGCTTACGACTTTAACATACCTCTTGAACATGTGACAGACAGGAGTTATATAATGAGGCTCGACAGGGGACCGACAGCTTCATTCAAGGATTTTGCAGCAAGGATGATGAGCCGGATGATGCAGTATTTCCTCGCATCTGAGAAAAAGAGTCTTACAATCCTTACAGCAACATCCGGAGATACAGGAAGCGCAGTTGCAAGCGCTTTCCATGGACTTGAAAACATCAGGGTAATAATTCTTTTCCCGATTGAAGAGGTAAGTACAATGCAGAGGAAGCAGATGACTACCCTCGGGAAAAATGTAAAAATAATTGGAATAAGGGGCAAATTTGATGATTGCCAGAGACTTGTAAAAAGTGCATTTACCGACAGCTCACTGAGTCACCTCCCACTGTCATCAGCTAATTCAATAAATACGGGCAGGCTATTACCTCAGTCGGTATATTACTTTTATGCCTGGTCGAGGTTGAGGAAACATTCAGATGAGAAGATAATATTCAGCGTACCATCGGGTAATTTCGGAAACCTCATGGGAGGGTTAATTGCAGGCAAAATGGGTCTCCCCATTGAAAAATTCGTTATCTCCACAAACATGAATGGAGAGGTACCTGAATTCCTCGGTACAGGGAAATATACACCTGTTGTGCCTTCAGTAAACTGTATCTCCAGCGCCATGAATGTAGGGCATCCAAGTAACCTTGCAAGAATAATTGCACTGTATGGCGGTATTATGAATGAAAAAGGAGAAATCCTCAGACAGCCTGACATGAAAGCCATGAACATGGATCTTGCCGGCATAAGCATCTCTGACAAGGATACAAGAAATACAATTCATGAATTCTTCAGCAAATATGGTAAACTCCTTGAGCCGCATGGAGCCGTTGCATGGAAAGGACTGACGAGCTATATAAATGATCACAGCATATCAGCTGATCAGCTTTCAGTTACACTTGAAACAGCGCATCCTGCAAAGTTCCCTGAAGAGATAAGATCTGTAACCGGCATTGATCCTGAACTCCCTGCTTCACTGGCCGGACTTGATAAGCTTAAGGAAGAATACATTGTTATTGATAAAGATTACGAAAATCTAAAAAGAATCCTCCTGGAAAATTAAAACGCTCTGACCTGATGTACATAATATGTTCTGATCTGGAAGGTATCTACACTCCTGAAATATGGATAAATGTTTCGCTTAGAACAGGTATCGAAAAGCTTAAGCTTACAACAAGGGACATTAGTGATTATGATGTTCTGATGAAAGGCCGGCTTGCAATACTTGCAGAGAATAATCTTACGCTGAAGGATATCCGGGATGTAATAGGACAACTTGAACCTCTTCCGGGCGCCAGGGAATTTCTTTCATGGCTGAGATCTGAATTTCAATTAATTATAGTCTCTGACACTTTCCGCGAATTTGCAGGTCCTCTCATGGCCAAGCTCGATTATCCAACCCTTCTCTGCCATCATCTTACAACTGATAAAAATGGACTCATCACCGAATACAATCTCCGGCAGAAGGATGCAAAGAAGATGGTTGT
>CAZEYY010000052.1:0-21491 GCA_964516485.1 uncultured Rikenellaceae bacterium | reverse complement strand
ATAGAAACACCTCTTCATGATCTCAGGCCTGCCAGGGAGACATGCGAAAAATGCCACTGGCCGCAGAAATTCTATTCCCGCTCGCTTAAAACTATAAAATATTTCCTTGCTGACTCAGCTAACAGTGAATGGGACATTATCCTGCAGATGAAAACAGGTCCGGAATATGCTGATCTGGGGCTGAAGGAAGGTATTCACTGGCACATAAATCCTATGGTTGATGTTTCATATAAATCGGATAACGATAAACGTGAACTTATAACATATATTGAATATACAAACAAAACCAGTGGTGAAAAGCATATTTACAGGAATGCAGGCATTGAAGTGAGCGACAGTTCCCTTGCAAATTCTGAAAAGAGAACTATGGACTGCATTGATTGTCACAACAGGCCATCACATAACTATAATTCCCCATCGGCCTATTTCGACAAGGAAATGCTGACAGGTGAAATATCATCAGGGATACCTTATATAAAGAAGGTTGCTATGACTCTTCTTGCAGAAACCTATACATCAAAAGACTCTGCCCTTACAAGGATTTCTGATGGCATCAATGAGTACTACAAAACAGAGATGTCTGAGTTTCATGAATCGAACAAAGCCTTGTTTGATAAATCGATTGCAGCCATACAGAAGGGCTTCAGTCAGAATACTTTCCCGGAGATGGGTGTACGGTATGACAAATATCCCGAACACATTGGACATCAGGAATCTGAAGGATGCTTCAGATGTCATAACGGGCAGTTTGTATCTGAAACCGGCAGGGTTATCTCAAAAGACTGCAACCTGTGTCATTCAATAATCGGTCAGGGAAAACCCGGGATGATGAGTTATTCAAACATCAAGGAAAGTCTTGAATTTGAGCATCCTGTCGATATCGGGACAGACTGGAAGGAAATAAACTGTTCAGAGTGCCATAAGGCTCTGTATTAGGCTATTTCAGATTCCTAATACGAACATCAATTCCCGATCCTTTAAGGAGGTTTATGATTTCCTGCGTATCAGTGTCGCCATAGTGATACGGATACAGAATACGTGGTTTAAATGCTTTGGCAGCATCAGCAACCATAGCTGGTGTCATGGTGTAAGGCAGGTTCATGGGAAGGAAGGCAACCTCAATATTCTTCAGGTCTTTCATTTCTGGAGTATTTTCGGTATCGCCCGCCACATAGAATTTCCTGCCTCCAATTGTAAGTACATAACCGATTCCCGATCCCTTTGGATGAAAAGGCTGGCCGGGAGCCCTCATGTTAACAATATTATAAGCAGGTACAGCATCAATTGTAATACCATTGACCTCCTGCCTGTCACCGGCTTTCATGGCATTTGCCCAGCCAAGTTTCTGCGTTGAATTTTCATTTGTAAAAACAAGAGTGCTGTCTTTTTTCAGCTCATTTATCAGGCTGACATCAAGGTGATCATAATGTTCATGTGTGACGAGGATAAGATCAGCTTTAGGAAGAAAATTATAGTTGCCGGAGCTTTTTACCGGATCGATATGTATCACAAAGCCGTTGGTCTTGAACATAAGTGATCCATGACCAATGAAATGAAGTTCAACATTACCAGCATCGGTTGGAATTTTATCAAACGAAGGGTATTCCTGCGAAAATCCTCTCTGTGCCATTACTGTCAGTATAAAAGTGGTGATAATCAATGAATTTCTGCCGATTCCTTTCATGTTAATACAATATAAATTATTCAATTCTGATTCCTACAACTAAAATATCATCAATCTGAGGACCGCTTCCCATCCACTCTTCGAGGGAGCTGTTAAGAAGTTCCCTCTGAACATCCATAGGATTTCCCTGGATATCAAGAAGCAGTTTCTTAAAGCCTTTCTTCATAAACTTTCTCTGGTTTGGTCCACCAAACTGATCAATATAACCATCGGAAAAAAGATAGAACGTAACATCCTTCTCCAAAGGCATCTCAACAAAAACATAGTTCTGATCCATTTTGGAAGATATTCCGATTGGCATCTGACTTGCCTTTATTGTTTCAAGAAGCCAGTCACCCTGGGTCATTGAGCCATCTGTTGAATTAACAATATCATCAGCTTTATCCTTCTCTTCAGGTTTAAGTTTTCTTACCTTGAAACATGGATTATAGGCTCCTGAAAATTCAACATGCTCCTTTGCAAAATCAAAAACAAGCAATCCCAGGTCCATTCCGTCTTTTGACTCATTTTCGACCCCGGTCTGCTTTAGCGACTCTGTAACATGAAGCCTCATCTGGCTGAGAAGATTGTCAGCCCTCATTAAAGGATCACGATCAAGTATTTCATCAAGGAATGACATTCCAAGAAGGCTCATGAATGCTCCAGGCACACCGTGTCCGGTACAGTCGGCAGCAACAACATACAAACGGTCATTTTTCCTTGTCATCCAGTAAAAATCACCACTTACAATGTCCCTTGGCTTAAACAGGATGAAGTAGGAAGGCAGATTTTCTGCAAGTATATTTTCCGACGGCAACAGAGCCATCTGTATCCTGCTGGCATAATGTATGCTTGACTCAAGTTCTTCCTTCTGCTTAACTACAACCGCTGTCCTTTCAGCCACTATGCCTTCAAGCCTGATATTCTCCATTTTAAGCTTTTTGGTATAAGCTTTTATAATTGCAGCAACAATCGCAAATGCCAGCAATGCAAAGCCGAAAAAAGCTGCAATAGTCGCATACCAGGGTTTAAGTATAACAAATTCGTAATCGAGCTCTTCTCCTTCAATTCCTGTTAATGAACGGGTTCGTACCCTGAATTTATAATGGCCGTAAGGCAGATTTGTATATTCCTTTCCGGAATACAGTGCCTGCATGTTGAAATCAAAGGATATACCTTCCCATTTTGACCAGTTCTTTTCAAAACCATCGAGCTTGTAACTATACTGTGTCTGAAGCTCTTCGGTAAAATCAGGTGTTGTCCACCTGAAGGAGATCTCGTTGAGGTCGTATGAGAATTCCGGCACCTGCTCAGAAGTGGATCTCAGAACAGGTATCCGTTTTCCCTCTGAGGACTCGCGGAAAAAGCTTCCCTGCATAAGTACAGAGTCTGTTCCAAGTGTAATATTTACAAAAGAAGGAGTCAGTATCCTGTCATTTTGTTTTAGTGCAGCCTTATCGGCAACATATATCTGCTTTGATTTAAGAAAATAAATCCTGCCGTCCACATCATAAATGTCCATCATTGGCACATCAGGAAGTATATTCAGCACACCGCTGTACATATCCCCGGATTTTTTCCGGATAAGCACCTCACTGTTCACGTCTGAAAAGGAACTGTACCATACATCTCCCTCATCATCCTCAAAAAGATTTACAGATATCCTGTCAACTGATAATCCTTTTGTCAGTATTGTATCCGGAGTGAAGGCGTCTGAATCATCTGAATATCTGAATATTCCCGCAGATGAAGTCACATAAATACTACTGTCTATATAGCAAACTGTATTCAGATCGCTTGCAGGAATTCCCTTATCCTTCCCATAAGATACAACCGTTGTGTCTCCGGAATTGAATTTCATGTGATACAAGGCATCAGGATCATCGGTCACAAACCAGAGTCCCCCTGATTTATCTTCAACCATGCTGTAGATTATACCCGGCATGCTCCTCAGCCGGTTCTGATAATACCATCTGCCTTTTTCATATTTAAGAACAATTATGCCACTGGTTTGCAGACCGAAAAAGAACAGAGAAGGATCCTTTGCCGATTGAATAATTTTCCGTGCATTATATTGCTGCAGGTCAGGTTTGCCGATGCAGTTCTTTTCAACGCTTTTAACAGTTCCGTCGGGATTGATCTGCAGAATACCTTCAAGGGTACCGGCAAGAATGAAATTATCATCACCGGAAGAAACCACCCTTACAGGGAAAACCTGGGAATTAATTCCCGGTATCTTTCTGAATTTAAGGTTATTATTCTGATCTGTGTAACTTCTGAGTATTCCGGCATCAGAAGAGACTAAAAGATCACCTTTGGAAAATGTAATTTCATTCACACCCGACTCTATACCCTGTTCAGCAGAGAACACTGTAAGAGGAATGTTTACATATATCTTGCTCAGGACTCCGTATGTTGAAACCCACAATTCAGCGGACTTTCCATAGTCACAATACATTGCATAAGCTGTATTGTCCTCTATTTCAGAGTTTTCTGCATTTATCTGCTGAACAAGTTCTCCATTTCTGTTTATAATAAGTATTCCCTCTTCATTTGTAGTTCCTATTGCAAAGAGCTCCTCACTTATCCTGGCACCGGCATAGACAAAGACTTTTTTGAATTTTTCATTGACCTTTGAGGATACAAAATCAGATTTAATTTCACCGGTACTGAAATCATAAAGGAAGATGCCATCATCGAAAGTTCCGACAATCACCTTTGTATCGGAAAATGGCAGAAATATTGTACAACTCATATTATGAAAGAAACTTCCACCCGGCAAAGGCGTGATAGTGGTATCCTTAACTTCATAAAGACCTTTCAGAATGTCTGAAAGGATAAGCTTATTGCCTATACGGACAAGCCTGAAAGCATCCAGAATATCGTGATCAACAAGATCATGGCTTGTAAGCAGGTCCCTGTCGCTATCATAGATAAACATATATTTCGGACTGAGGAACAATACTTTAGAGCCCTCAATAACAATTGAATAGACAAACTTTATATCAGAAATATTCTTCAGCCTTTCTGCAAGCGACACATATTCAGGCATTCCCCTCCTTCCGGGCTGAATATAGCCGAATTCAAAGGCTGCACCAACATATATTATTCCGCTGCTGTCAGCTTCAAGAGAATATATTCTCGGATTCTGACCGATTGTGATTGTATTCCACCTGGTGCCGTCATATTTAAAAACTCCCCTGTCCTGGCTTCCATAGTACATATTCCCAAAGCTGTCGCTTGTCATGCACCATATCTGCTCTGAACCTCCTGTAAGCTTTGAAGGGTAATTCCGGATCAAAGGCATCCCGTATCTGTTTATCTGGCCGGTGAGATCTGATATACAGAGTATTAATATAATAATAAACAAGCTTTTTCTCATATCCTGAAAACAGTTTCCGGAATTTATTAAAGGTTAAATTTACTAATCTTATTTTTTTAATCAAATAGAAAGTGATTGTGTAACACTTATACTAATTTTTGGTAACTTGCGTTTTTAATTAAGGGATTAATGTTAATTACTTAACATTGATGTGTTTAGGGCTAAATAAACAGACTGTTGCCGCAACAGTTTTATTGCTTTTCACAACAACTGCCTCCGGTCAGGAAGTGAAGAGTTACAAATACCGCTTCGATGGTAATTTGAATGATAAAAGTATCCTGAATTCCGGCCATTCACTTATTATTAATTACTCAATCAATGAACTTGAGCTTGAAACTATTGAAGAAGGAAACGCCGTTTATTACCGCATAAGAATACCGGGACATACTCCCACTTATGATCCGGGCAAACCTGAATTACCGGTTCTTTCAAGAATTATAAATATTCCCCGGGGAATTGATTACAGAATAATTATTTCTGATGTCAGGTATTCAAGGCTTCATCCTTCATCAAAAAGAATCAAAGGAATATTATACCCGGCCCAGGAAACCGAATCAAAAAATTCAGCACAGAGGAAGAAAGACTTTAAGCTTGACAGGGTGGCTTATTCTGCTAAGGGCATTTTACCTTACGATACTGTACGCATTGAACCGCTGGGAACATTAAGGGGAAATGAACTTGCAAACCTTATTATTGCCCCTGTCCGTTATAATCCACGGACAAATTCGATTGAGGTTATCAGCTCAATGAAGATAGAAATTACAAACATTGTCCCTGCTGAAAGCAAATCAGCCGGCACCGCTGAAGAGTCAGCCGTTTTCACTGAAGCTCTGGAGAAATCAGTACTTAATTACAGCGCAGGTGATGTAATTCCGGGCTTCTCTGATGAACCGGTAAAAATGATAATACTTACTGATACAACATATATAAAGTTTCTGGCTCCCTATGTAAAGTGGAAGACCAGAAAAGGATTTAAAGTACAGGTACTCTACCGGGGAAAGAAATATGCCGGTGACACCTATACCGAGATAAAGTCAACACTGACCAGCATATATAATGCATCGACTCCCGCTCCCGAATACCTTTTAATAATAGGAGACACAAAGAAGGTTCCCTATTACGGTACAGGAAATATCACCGACATGTATTACGGGGAATTTACCGGTAATGGCGACTATATACCTGAGATGTTAATAGGAAGACTTCCCGTATCAGACACAACGCAGTTAAAAGCTGTACTGAACAAGCTTCTGCAGTATGAACAATATCAGTTTGCACCATCAAATGATTTCACTTCAAGAGCTCTTATAAGTGCCGGCAATGACGATTCGAACAGCAAGATCATGAACGGACAGGTATATTATGCAATTAACAATTACCTTAACAGTTCTAACAAACTGACAGAATATCATTTCTATTACCCTAAAGCAGCAGCCTCTGAAGATTCAATAAGGAAAATAATAAGGAAAGGTGTTGGTTTTATTAACTATACCGGACACGGTGATGTGACCGGATGGCTTGATCCCTTTCTTAAATCGGGCGACATTGATACTGTTACAAATACAAATATGCACCCGTTTATAATAAGCAATGCCTGCCAGACAAGCACCTTTACCTCTGCCTCAGCTATGGGCAACAGGATGGTGCTTGCTGATAAGAAAGGAGCTTCAGGCTTTATAGGCGGAGCTGCTGATACCTACTGGGATGAGGATTTCTACTGGGCTGTTGGAAATGGCACGATATCAAGCGAACCAACATATTCGGGAACAGGACTTGGAGCCTACGACAGGCTCTTTCATACTCACGGAGAAGCGCCTGCTGACTGGTACACAACAATGGGTCAGGTAATGTATGCCGGGAACCTGGCAGTAAGTGCAAGCACATCTGCAAGGAAAAAATATTACTGGGAAGTGTACAACCTGGTAGGAGATCCGAGCATTATACCCTATATCAGCAAACCCGACAGCTTCCTGATAAGCTTACCGGATACCCTGCCCAATGGAATAAAATCATTTACACTTACAGGGGAACCTTTTTCCTACATTGCTGTGTCCCGTTCAGACACTCTCTGGGATGCTGCACATTTTAGCGCATCAGGCTCAGTAGAACTCACAATGCCCGGATTATCAAATGATTCATGCCTTATTGTGATTACGGGTCAGAACAGGAAGCCCTTGATAAAAACAGTATACTTCGGGAAGGTAAGCGGCACCTACCTGAACATGTCAGCTACAGAAATAAACGATACCGGAGGCAACAACAACAAGGCTGCTGATTATGGCGAGACCTTCTTCCAGAGCATAAAAATAAGCAACCTCGGATACACGCCCGGATCCGGAGTGTATGTAAAGATCGCTTCGGCATCACCGGATATTGAAATACTGAATGACTCTGTTTACATAGGAAATCTTGCTGCCCTCTCAGAGGTAAGCACAACTGACAAACTTGAGATCAGAGTCAGTCAGGATGTAAAGGACCTGAGCACTGCAAGCCTGAATATATATATAGGCGACAGCAATGGTAAAAAGCAATATATAAGCGATATAACCCTTCATGCTCCTGAACTATATCTGATCAGCACCAGGATCGATGATTCTGCTTCAGGCAATGCTAATTACATTGCTGAAAAGGGAGAAACCTTCAATATAATTTATAAGGTAAGGAACGATGGCAGCAGTGATGCATCAGGGCAGTTCATTATAAATTCATACGACAGTGAATTACTAACATTCAGGGAAACAAACATCAAATCTGGAACATTGAAACTGAATTCGCTTACTGAAATTGCAGTTGAGTCAAGTCTGTCGGATAAGGTTCAAAACGGGGATTATCTTGACATATCTGCAACGCTCAATTGTGCTCCCTTCATTTTAAACAATGATTTCCGGTTCAGAATCGGTCTCGTAAGTGAGAATTTTGAAGCCAGATCTTTTGATATTTTTCCATGGATCAACAGCAATAAAATTCCCTGGATAATATCATCTGACAATTCTTTTGATGGCAGTTTTGCTGCTAAATCAGGCCCCATTGGACATAGTGCCACATCAACGATTCTGATCAATACCTTCTATAATACTGATGATACTTTAAAATTCAGGTACAGGGTATCATCAGAAGCAAGCTATGATTATTTTATATTCAGAATAAACGATACTGAGGTTCTGCGCAAATCAGGCGAGACAGAATGGCTAAAGTACTCTGTTGCAGTAAAAAAGGGCTTAAATAAATTTGAATTTACATATAAGAAGGATAACAGTACAACAGGAGGTAGTGACTGTGCCTGGATCGACATGATAGACTTTGTCACAACAGGTACACTGAATTACATCAGGAAGGACCTGAAAGTTGCCAGGGTTGTACCCCTGCCTGTGAAAAACAAATACTCCCTTGAACCAGTAACAGTGAAGCTTGTCAATGTTGGTAAGGACACAATAAACGGTTTTAACCTTGCTTACAGGATCAATAATCTGTCTCCCGTTAATGAGAATTTCAAGACAAAAGTTATTCCCTCAGGCGATACAGTAACTGTTGAATTCACTGAAAAAGTAAATTTCTACAGGTATGGTCTCTACAGCATAAACACCTATGCTTTTGGCAATAATGATGATTATTTGCGTAACGACACAGCAAGTTATGATTTCATACATGAGCTGACTGATTCGCTGATAGTTTATCCCAATCCTTTCAGGGAGGAGTTTACAATATACATTAACTCAAAATATTCCGAAAGGATTATGATCACGATTGCCAATTCTGCAGGAACCAAGGTCTTTGAAACCTCGAAAAATGTAACTGCAGGAAAGAATCCCATAATTGTCTACGAACCATGGTTATCTCCGGGAGTCTACTATATCAATATCAGGACCAACAGGGGAATAAATACCCTTAAGGTTGTTAAAATGAGAAAATAACAATTCACATAACCTTTATAATCAATATTTTATGTCAACAATTATACCTGACCGGAAGGCAGCATTTGAATTATTGAAAAAATACAACAAGTCAGACTCCCTGATACGTCATGCCCTGTCTGTAGAAGCCGTAATGCGGTATATGGCAAAAAAGGCAGGCGAGGATGAGGAGAAATGGGGCATAATAGGCCTTATACATGATCTTGACTATGAACTCTATCCTGAACAGCATTGTATAATGACTGAGAAAATCCTCAGGGAGAATAACTGGCCTGAAGAATATATCAGAGCTGTTATGAGTCATGGCTGGGGTCTTGCAACAGATGTGGAGCCACTGACAAAGCTTGAAAAGACAATCTATGCTATTGATGAACTGACAGGACTGGTTGCAACTAGTGCCCTTGTGCGCCCTTCAAAAAGTGTTCTTGACATGGAAGCCAGGTCGGTTAAGAAGAAATGGAATGACAGGAAATTTGCTGCCGGTGTTGACAGGTCGGTTATAGAAAAGGGAGCAGAAATGCTCGGAGTAAGCCTTGACGAGCTGATTACTGATTGTATTTCAGGTATGCGGACTGCTGCGGAAGAGATTGGACTTAAAGGCACTCTTTAGAAATATTCTGCAAAAAACAAGGGTGTCCTTTCGGGACACCCTTTTCTGTTAATTATTTAACAATATCTATGCGGGCATTTCAGGAAGTGTATAACCTGCACGATAGGTATGTTTGATCATTTCGTTTGCAAACTGTTTTGCATTCATAGGATCTGTCCATTTCTTATTGAATGTCGGGTGACCATCATGAATGCTGAATGCATCCTCAACACAGATCTTGAGTGTTTCTTCATCTCCGATATTGGTGAATTCCATTTTTTCACCATTCCATTCAAGCTCTTTGTTAAGACCCTGCAGCCTTACAGCAAGAACACCCATAACAACCATTTCGTTGAATGGTCCTGCTTCTGAGAAATCTGATTTTGAGAGAACCCTTGATTCCGGGCTTTCCTTGCATGCGCGGACCCAGTCCATTTCATGTCCACCCTGCATTGCCTTTTCAATTCTCCTTTCAGTTTTGGGAGCATTCGGAACACGGCCTGAGAGCAGCCATGGCCTTACACCATAACAACCGCAGATAAGCTTGTCCTTTGTACCATGGAAAATAACACCGCCACCGGCATCATTCATGTTTTTACCAGCAGGCCATCCTGTAGGTCTTGCAGGCTGCAAACCACCATCATACCATATAATCTCTACAGCAGGATATTTTATCTTTGAACCTTTTGGAGCTACTCTTTCCGGATACTTGAGAGTAACCATCTGTGCATTTGGTGCACAGTCAGTAAGAAGGAGTGTTGAGCTTCCCTGAGCTTTAACAGGATATTTAAGTTTCAGTCCTTTGAAAACAGGATGAAGGATATGGCAAGCCATGTCGCCAAGAGCGCCTGTACCGAAATCCCACCATCCACGCCAGTTCCATGGTGTGTATATGCTGTTGTAAGGTCTCATCGGAGCTGTTCCGATAAAGAGGTCCCAGTTGAGTGTTTCAGGCACCCACTCACCTTTTGCAGGCCTGTTGAGTCCCTGTGGCCATATTGGACGATCGGTGAAAGCTTCAACCTTTGTAACTTCGCCTATCTCGCCGTTCTGCAGCCATTCAATTGTCTGGTTAACTCCCTCATCTGATGAACCCTGGTTACCCATCTGTGTTGCAACTTTGTATTTTGCAGCAAGCTTGGTAAGAAGTCTTGATTCATATACTGTATGTGTCAAAGGCTTCTGAACATAGGTGTGTTTGCCCATTGTAATGGCATTTGCAGCTACGACAGCATGTGAATGGTCAGCAGTAGCAACCACGATGGCATCAATTGACTTGCCCATTTCGTCGAACATCTTACGCCAGTCCCAGTACCACTTAGCTCCCGGATATTCCTCGAATACGCCGTTCTGCTTGCAATAGCCCCAGTCAACGTCGCACAAGGCAACGATATTTTCTGATTTGAGGTTTTTCAGGTTAGCATTACCCATGCCGCCTACCCCGATACCTGCTATGTTCAGCTTGTCGCTTGGAGCTTTGTAGCCAAGTCCGCTGATCACATGGCTCGGCATTATTGTCAAACCAGCAGCAACAGCTCCGGTAGTGCCAATGAATGACCTCCGTGAAATTGAATTTGAATTTTCTTTCATTGTCAGGAAAATTTGAGTTTAGATTTATAAAATTAAATAGAATTTGCAATTATAGTTCCCTAATCCAGATATTGCGGTATGCAACCGGATTGCCGTGGTCCTGAAGAAAGAGGCTGCCGGGTCCGTGTTTCTTTACAAAATATTCAGGAACACCTATATACACGGTGGGACCACGCAGACTTACGTTATTCTGAATCAGGACTCCGTTATGAAAGACGGTAACCTTAGGAGGAACAAGATAAGTAATTGAATCTGAACCAAATACCGGAGCAGTATAAATTATGTCATAAGCCTGCCATTCTCCCGGTTTTCTTGAAGCATTAACAAGGGGAGCATGCTGCTTATACAAAGATCCTGCCTGCCCATGCCTGTAAGTACGATTATTGTAACTGTCAAGCACCTGAACCTCATACTGTTCCTGCAGAAATACACCGCTGTTTCCTCTTCCCTGACTATCACCCTGAACCTCAGAAGGTGTCTTCCATTCAATATGAAGCTGGCAGCTGCCGAATTTGCGTTTTGTTTTAATAATTCCTGATCCTTTAACACAAACAAGAGTGCCATCCTGAATAAGCCATTTTGTAGGCTCGCCCTTGCTGTCTTCCCACTCCTTGTTCACATCTGTACCGTTGAATAGCACAATAGCATCAGAAGGAGCATCACTGTCTTTGATCCCCGGCTGGACTATCCTTACTTCCGGATCCCAGACCTCTGTCATATCAGGTGTAATCTTGTCATTTGAAGGTTTCTGTACAATCTGCTGTGCTTCGGCAATATAAGCTACTGACAGCATCACAAGTCCCGATGCAATAAATCTTTTCATAAATTTTCTAATCTGTTTATTGTTAAGTTTTTTTCGAATTTCAGTTGCAAGCAGTCAGATGTGCTTCAGTAAATGAACCCTGACTGCAGGTTCAGTTCATAAAATTATATTTTTTTCTGATTAAGAATCCTTTTCTTAACAATAATTGTAAAAATTGCATTAATAATTTAAAAGGGATAAATTGCCTGAAATATTACTTATGGAGACATCTTACCACAGCCTTGGAAACAGTGAAAAAGGAAGACTTATCAGTATTGTCAGAATATTATTCGGAACAGTCTGCATGGCTGTTGCAGCTTACTGGCTTATATACAATATTAAGGCAACGGAAGGTACTGGTTCAATATGGGTGACAGTAATGTTCCTTGCAGGTTTTGGATTTTACCTTATATGGGCCGGAGCCGGCAAGGCCGAAAGATTCATAGAAATAAAGAATGACCGGATCATGTTAAAGAAATACATCTTTCTGCCCGGGACCGAAATACCTGCCGGTGAAACAGGATACGTTGAAATTTATCCACTTAAAGTGTGCTTTGTTATGAAATCAGGAAAGAAAGTAGTCCTGAGGTTAGGCACAACTTACTATGAATCGAATCAAAAGATAATAACTGCTGTTATGAAGTATTGCAGCAGCAATGGCATTGAACTGAGGGAGATTGACGAGCAGGTTTAAAGGGCCAGAATCTTGTCCCAGAATCCTTTATCAACAGGAATTCCAAGTTCAGTATTTGCTTTTCTTGTTCTGACAACTCCTTCTCCCGGATAACGTATATCACTGTCAGGTCCGGCAACTTCTGATTTTTTAAGGTCGCTTATAATATTGTCTATTGTTCCCTTAATAAAATTCTGATTATTAAGCTTTGCCATGTCAATTGAAATAAAGACCTGGGAGATGTTTGTCTCCTTGTCACAGCTACCAATCTGATGAGTTGACAAACCTCCTGATAATGTTGCAGCAAGGATATCGAGAAGTAATGAAAGTCCTGCTCCCTTCCAGTAACCTATCGGGACAGGCCTCATTGTTTCAAGTATCGCTCCGGGATCGTCTGTCAGTTCTCCGTTTTTATTGAATCCGCCCGGATATGGAAGTTTCCTTCCTTCATGCTGATACGCCTCCATCCTGCCATAAGAAAACTGAGTCATTGCAAAATCGAGAACTATAGCTTCCGTATCGTGAGGAACAGCAATGACAAATGGATTATTGCCTATTCTGGCATCCTTCCCTCCCCAGGCAGGCATGTTCACACAGGTATTTGCCCAGCCTAAAAATACAAAACCCTTTCGTGCAGAATGCCAGCCATAATATCCTCCACGCATCCAGTGGTTCGTGTTTGCAAGCGCAACCAGTCCTATCCCGTTTACAGAGGCAAGCTGCATAGCCCTGTCTGTTGCAAACACCGCATTCAGCGGGCCAGGCCCAAGATTACCCTCCCATTGTTCAATTGATCCTGATGCATGGACAAGCGTTGGTTCTGCATCCGGTTTAATGTAACCTTCATCAAGGTATTTTACAAACCTTGGAAAACGATTAACACCATGAGAATAAATACCTTCCAGACTGTTGACCATAAAAATTTCCGCACATAGCAAAGCCTTTTGTTCTTTCATGCCATGCCTTTGAAGGATATCCTGAAATACCGATTTCATTTCATTTCTGTCCACCCTGTGCCTGGTTTCTGTATCCATAGCAGCTGTTTTTATCAAATTTAAATAAAATGTTACTCTCTCAAAACGCTCAGAGGTAAATTAGCTGTACTTTTGATATAACATCCTCTTTCGAATGACAATTCTTTCCCGAAAATACGGAGATAAGGCCGAATGCCTTCTTTGTCCGCACTCGTGCAGGCTTAATGAAGGCCAGTATGGTATATGCAGGGTAAGAAAGAACACAGGCGGAACAATAATATCAGAGACTATCGGTGTATTGTCGGCCCTGTCGCTCGATCCGGTTGAAAAAAAGCCTCTATATCATTATTTTCCCGGATACAATGTTCTTTCAGCAGGATCGTACGGATGCAATATGCATTGCGACTTCTGCCAGAACTCAGGAATCTCACAGTCCGGCTGTGAAAAGATTAACAGTAAAAACCTGATAAGTCCTGAAGAACTTGTGACAAGAGCAACTGAAGCAAAAAACAACATTGGAATTGCCTATACATATAATGAACCGGTTATATGGTTTGAATTTATCAGAGATACAGCAACACTTGCAAAAGAAAGAGGCTTAAATAACATATTGGTCAGCAACGGTTTTGTAAACCCCGGACCACTTGCAGAAATAATTGAATTCACTGATGCATTCAACATTGACCTGAAGTCTTTCAGGGACGATTTTTACAGGAAGCTTACAGGAGCAACGCTTGAACCTGTGAGAAAGACTCTGAAAGCGGTTTCCGGTTCAGGCAGGCATCTTGAAATTAGCACACTTATAATCCCAGGGCTCAATGACAGTGAGAATGAAATGGCAGAAGAAGCTGACTGGATTGCAGGTGAACTGGGAAGACAGGTTCCACTTCACCTGAGCAGGTATTTCCCGATGTACAGAAGAGACAACCCTGCAACACCTGAGGAAACGCTCATAAGACTTTTTGATATTGCCTCAGAAAAGCTTGATTATGTGTATATAGGAAATACGCATACAGGCGTTGGACAGAATACAATCTGCCCTGATTGCGGAACAAAAGTAACAGCCAGATCAGGTTATTCAATACAAAAAATAAACCTTGACAGTGAAGGCAGATGCAGCAAGTGCGGAAAAGTGATCTACAGGTATCTCAGCTTTTCTTCTTCTTAGGAGCTGTTATCACGCTAAGCCTTGTAAAAAGTTTGTCGGCACCGTCCATAAGGTCCTTTTTCACAGACTGGTAATAAGCTTTTACAATTTTGGGATTATCCTTGCCATCTGGATTGTTAACCCTGGCAATAAGATCATTGCGAAGTTCAACAGCATCATTGATAATTGCACTTACTTCATCAGCCTTATTATCAGGATGCATTTCCCTGTATGTAAAACAGTCAGAGATTACCTCATAAAGCATGTAATCGATATCTTTCTTCAGGTCGCGGACATTTGACATATAATCAGATTTAATTCATAAAACACAAAGATAGTAATTTTCCTGCAGATGCTGTAATATCAGTCAGATGACAGAAATTGCCTCACACTTTCATCAGCCCTTGCCTTAAAGCTTTTTCTAAGCTCCTCTATAACAGGAAGTTTAACATTAAATGATATATTATCAATCATATTGAAAGGAAGCACTACAGGAGATGTGCCCGACATGAAAACTGATTCATACTGCCCAATCTCATCAGCCTGTACGCATTCCTGAACAACATCAACCGACCTTTCCCTGCATATTTCCAGAATATATTTGCGTGTAATGCCATTCAGGATAAGTCCTTCCGGCGCCGTATAAACAGTATTATAACGTAAAAAGAAAATATTTGACCTGCTGCCTTCAGTGATTCTGTTTTTATGGTCCACAAGCAGAGCTTCATAGGCGCTTTCGGTGATCAGTTTCTGATATATTTCCGAACGAAGCTTATGGTTTATGACCTTTGATGCAGGATCCTTTCTTTCTGCATTGAAAAGGATTCCTCTCACTCCTTTGGTGTATTGTTCAGCTGTAGGATACTGAGGTTTAATGTAATAGGCAAGATAAGTGACTTTATCCGAATTATAGTTGAATACTATTTTCAGGTTCACCTCTTTTGCATTATCGGCAGAGGCAAGTAATTTTAAATCACGACGGATCTCCCCTTCCGATGCAAGCATATTTCTGCTCTGGTAATTTACGCTGCCGGCAAGCCTGGCTATATGATCAGA
The DNA here is from genome assembly GCA_964516485.1 of uncultured Rikenellaceae bacterium. GTDB lineage: Bacteria > Bacteroidota > Bacteroidia > Bacteroidales > VadinHA17 > LD21. The sequence continues at coordinate 5,704 of CAZEYY010000052.1, read as the reverse complement.
AAAGAAAACAGGATTGCCGTCTACTATCCTCAAAACCTCATATACTGAATCTCCCTCATAAACAAGAGAGTTATCAAAGTGCGATGAGGGAACAAGCTCTCCGTTCTTTATAAAACTTTTACCAAAGCACTCATCCATATTTTCTGCTTTATCCTGCAAAAATACGAACTTAAAGGCATTCTCTCTTTAAAACTGTTTATCTTCGTCATCTGTTACTGCTGTTTGCACGATGTACGCCATTATCGACATTGAAACTACCGGAGGCAGCCCAAAGCTGGAGAAAATTACAGAGATTGCCGTAATTCTTCATGACGGAGAGAAGATAACAGGCGAATACTCAACTCTTGTCAATCCGGAAAGGAATATTCCATATTTTATAACAAGTCTTACAGGCATTACAAATGAAATGGTTGAAGATGCTCCGAAATTCTATGAAGTGGCAAAAAAGATAGTGGAGCTTACAGAAGGCAGAAAATTCGTGGCCCATAATGCACGTTTTGACTATTCATTTATCCGGCAGGAATTCAAGTCGTTGGGATTCAACTTCAAAAGAAGCCTTCTCGACACAGTGACTTTAAGCAGAAAGCTGCTTCCGGGTCACAGGTCATATAGCCTTGGCAATATCTGCAAGGATCTTGAAATAACAATAAATGGCCGTCACAGGGCTTCGGGTGATGCCCTTGCAACAGTCAGGCTTTTTGAGATCCTTCTTGAAAAGGACAGGGAACTCAGTCAGGCAGGTAAAGGGCTTATCAGGAACACACGGGTATCCAAACTTAATCCCAAACTTGACCTCAGGAAGGTTGAAGAAATACCTGAAGAACCAGGAGTTTACTATTTCTATAATGAAAAAGGCGACCTTATTTATATAGGCAAGAGCAGAAACCTGCAGCAGAGGGTTTACACTCATCTTTCAAACAACACAACAAACCGTTCGATGGAGATGCGTGATCATATTGCCGATATCAGCTGGGAAACTACCGGAAGTGAACTGATTGCCCTGCTGCTGGAGTCGTCTGAAATTAAGAAGAACAAGCCGCTTTACAACAGGGCTCAGCGCCGGACCAGCTTCCAGTGGGGAATATTCATGGCGGAAGATGAAAATGGGTATATCAATTACAGGTATGGTCCGGTGGAAATCGGTGATTCTCCAATATCAGTGTTCTCAACAAAGACAAGGGCCAGGTCTAAACTTGAATCGATGATTGAGACTTACAAACTCTGTCAGAAATTATGCGGACTATATGAATCAGAAGGAGCCTGCTTCCATCATCAGGTAGGGATATGCCAGGGAGCATGCTGCGGCATGGAGCCGGCTGAAGAATATAACAAACGTGCAATTAAGCCATCAGAAGATTTTATGTTTTCCACAATGAACTTCTTTATAATCGACAGTGGAAGAACAGATGAAGAAAGATGCGCAGTTAAGATATTCAATGGCAAATATTATGGTTACGGCTATTTCAACCTTAATGACATGGGCTTCGGGCTCAGTGCAGTACATGAATGCATAAGGCCTGCAAAAGACAATAAGGACATACAGGTCATACTGAAACAGTACCTTAAGACAAACAAGGTTGAAAGGATTATTGAATTCTAGAACCTGAGCATGTCCATTTTTCCTAAATTTGAGAAGAAACAAATCACATGAGCGATGGCCGTTTTTACGAGAACAACAAGAAAACTCATTGTAAGGATTGATGAATTCTTTGATGACATTGATCTGGGGCTGCTTGTCTTCAGAGAAGCCTGGAAAGCATATCTGGAAAAGGACCTAACTGCCTTTGAAAGACATCTGGCCAAGGTTGATGAGCTTGAGAATAAAGCTGACAGGCTGCAGAGAGAGATAGGAAATGAGATGATAACTCATTCAATAATGCCTCAGCATCGTGAAGATGTTGTGAAGCTTATTGACATGCTCGATGAAATAATAGATGCTGTAAAGAGCACTCTCACAGAGCTTGACATTGAGCGCCCGGAAGTACCACTGGTGATGGCTGACAGCTTCCTTGGGCTTGCCGGTACTTCGGCAAATGCCGGTGAGGAACTTGTTCCTGCAGCAAGAGCATATTTCAGAGATCCTTATACAGTAAGGGAAAAACTCTTAAAGGTCTATTATTATGAAACAGAGGCAGATAAGGCAGCCATTGAAATAAAGAAGAGGATCTTCAGAGAGATCCCGGAACTTGATCTTTCAAGGAAGGTCCAGCTACGGTATATGGTCAACAATATTGAAAATATCTCCGATCTGGCACAATCGGCAGCTGATATGCTGTCGGGGATGGCAATAAAGATGATGATATAAAAAAGGCGACAGGAGGAAGGCGGAAGGGCATAAGGGGGGATAAGAGAAAGGGAGCAAGGATTGTTGTTTTAGGCTCCCCTCCCTGGAGGGTCTGGGGGTGGGTTAAAATGATGTTGGAATACGGAAGGGAAAATAAAAAATGATATTATTATTTTTAGCAAGCGGTTTGTTTCTTGGATGGTCACTTGGTGCGAACGATGCATCAAATGCCTTCGGATCGGCTGTGGGATCAAAAATGGTCTCGTTCAGGAAAGCAGCTCTTATTGCATCTGTTTTTGTTATACTGGGAGCAGTTATTCAGGGAGCTGGTGCAGCAGGAACTCTGGGTAAACTCGGGTCTGTTAATGCACTTGGCGGGGCTTTTACACTTGCTCTTGCAGCAGCTGTAACAATATTTGTAATGACAAAATTTGCCCTGCCTGTATCAACAACCCAGGCAATTGTAGGAGCAATAATAGGATGGAATTTTTTTACGGAAAATCAGACTGATTCGGGAACTCTTTCAAAAATTGTAATCACCTGGGTAACCGGACCGGTCCTGGGAGCTGTTTTTGCCATACTTCTCTTTTTACTTATTACTAAAATCAAGAAGGTCAGCAGAATACATTTATTCCGATTCGAATCAATAATAAGAGCCGGATTAATTATTACCGGGGCCTTCAGCGCTTACAGCCTCGGTGCAAATAATATTGCCAACGTAATGGGAGTATTTCTCCCGTCATTCAATCTTGATACAATTGATCTCCGGTATTTCACCCTGAATTCAAACCAGCAACTATTCCTTCTTGGAGGACTTGCAATAGCTGTTGGCATAATTACCTACTCGAGGAAGGTTATGGACACGATTGGAGATAATATTGTTGAACTGAGTCCTGAGGGGGCTATGGTTGTAGTTCTTGCCCAGTCGCTTGTCCTTTTCATATTCTCTTCAAGCGGGCTGTCTTCACTTTTTGTCAGGGCAGGCCTTCCTCCCATTCCCATGGTGCCGGTTTCAAGCTCGCAGGTATTAGTTGGCTGCATTATAGGCATTGGACTGTACAAGGGAGCAAGAAATATTAATTTCAGGATTCTTGGCGAAATAGCTGTCGGATGGATCAGTACTCCGGTGATTGCAGGTCTGCTTTCTTTCTTTTCCCTGTTTTTTATGAAAAACCTTTTCGGAATTGATGTCGGCCATGCAAAAGATACTGCAGATACTGTTTCAATATCAGTTCAGTCAGGGGCTGCAGTATCACAGATATTCCGTCACCTTCTTGCAACTATTACAATTGCCGGCATTGCGGCCACTTCAATATACTTCTTTTCTGAATGGAGGAAGGAAAAGGAATTCCGCAATTCAGAGAAGAGGTTCTGGGAAAATATGAAGTAAAAAACTATTCCCTAATTCTTCCAGTGAAGAAATGAATAATTCTTTCCATAAAATAACATCTGCCCGAGATAATCATCAGTGTACTCAACCGTAATGTCAGTAATCTTTCCATTTGCATCATTTACAGGTTTGAGTATTGGATTGACAAATCCGGTATAAGGTGCAAGGTTCAGCCTGGCGTACCTTTCCAGAACCTCGGCATGAAGCTTTGCCTCAACCTTAACGCCATAGTCCTCAATAAGTTTCTTCCCTGCTTCAAAATCGCCCTGTGATTTTATTCTCTGGACTTCCTTCAGCAGCTCTCCGAACAAGTCCCTAAGTTTCTTATAGTCATTAATCTTAACATAAGTTTTGCCATCCTTAGTGAGCATTTCCACCACCTTGCTGTCTTTGCCCTTTTCATAAACCCAGTGAGAAATCATTGAACGGCAACGCATGTGAGCCTGTTCAATATCCTTTCCTGGTTTAATTCGGACAAGCTGGGTGAGCAGACCATTCCTCAGGTAGTCGTCATAAGCCACTTTCCCTGCTTCCATATCCGGGAACAGCCCCAGTTCCTTCATCTTCTCATCAGTCATATAGTAGAGAGCAAAGAGGTCAGCACGTGACTCCTCTAGAGGAGAAGCATAGTTCTTGAGGGCGTTTGGATCGGTGCCTTCAGCAAGCTTGCCACTAGCATGTCCGACACATTCATGGAGATCGGTATGCAGTGCATCAGCGACAGACCTGAACTTATTAACCCTTGCAACCTCCTCAGCATCAGCCGCGAACTCCTCAAGGAATCCATTGCCGCGTGAGGCAGCATCATAGGCATCTGATATATTGGCAAGTGTAACAGATTTCGATCCGACCTCTTTTCTTATCCAGTCGGCATTAGGAAGGTTTATACCAAGAGGAGAAGCAGGATAGCAGTCACCTCCAAGCATTGCAATGTTTATGACCTTGGCAGCAACACCTGTAACCTTTTCCTTCTTATACTCAGGCATGATGGGAGAATTATCTTCAAACCACTGTGCATTTGAAGTAATAACAGCTGTACGCTTTGAGGCTTCAACATCAGTATAATTGACAATCGCTTCCCATGTTGCCTTCATGCCAAGCGGATCCTCATAGTTTTCAATGAATCCGTTTATATAGTCAACCATTGAATTAGTATTTCCTGCCCAGGAAACATTGTATTCATCCCATTTTTTCAGGTCTCCTGTTTTGTAGTATTCAATTAAAAGCTCCAGTTCTTTCTTCTGCATTTCACTTCCTGCAACAGAAGCTGCAAGCTCCAGCCATTTGATAATTTCATCAATTGCAGGGCCATACATCCCACCCGATTTATAAACTTGTTCTGAAACCTTTCCATTAAACTTGACAACCTTTGAGTTCAGTCCCAGTGATACCGGCCTGGGATCTTTCGGATCAATCTTACCTGAATAAAACTCTTCCACCTCCTTTTGAGTTACAAGTTCATAAAAATTTGAAGATGAAGCTGCAACCATATCAACGCCTTCCCTCTGATCAACTTTTTTCGCATTCAGGCTTTCATCAAAGAGAACAGGAGTCAGAAATTTTGTAAAAATATCTATTGTAAGCCCGGGTTCCATTGGAAGCTTTGACTTATCAGAACCGTTAAGCAAAACAGAAAAATATTCACTGCTGAAGCCGGGTTTGAATTTATCACTTGAATAATGGTGATGTATACCGTTTGAGAAGAAGACCCTCTTTGCATAAGTGAGGAAAGCTTTGTACTCATCATTGTTTTTATCACCGTTATAGCTTTCAATAATCCCTTCAAGTGTCTTCCGTACAATAAGATTATATCTGAAATTCTGATCCCACAGGATATCTCTGCCTGCAAGTGCGGCCTGACTCAGATAATAAATATATTCCTTCTGCTGCAAAGTCAGTGATTCAAAGGCCGGCAGCCTGTATTTAAGGATTCTTATATCTTCAAACTGGTCAACAAAATATTTGAAATCGTCCTGAGACACTGTTACTGTTTCCGCTTGATTCTTACAAGCGCTGTTCAGATTCATTAG
>CAZEYY010000051.1:0-24700 GCA_964516485.1 uncultured Rikenellaceae bacterium | reverse complement strand
CGTCGGCTGACAGGGGATGTATTCCGAAACCGGAGAAATCAAGGTTAAAAAGTCTCTCTACTGAAAAAGTCAGCCACATAGTGAAAACAAAAACAAAAGGTATCAGACTACTCAGGAAAAATTTTCTCCTGTAGAATTCAGCTTCAGATCCAGTATGTTTTTCAGAAGCTTCCATTATGCTGTATTACTAAGTTTATTCTCAATCAGTCTCTTCCCGGAAACACTATTCCTGCCGATCTCCTTACCATGTCGAGCAACTTCATAAGATTGAGCGTATAGGAATGAGGAACAATATCGCTTTCAATTCTGCCCTCATCAAGACACTTCATAACCTCGGCCGCCTCGAAATGATAGCCCATGCCATCAGGAATGAGTGATTCCTCCCTTGCTTCCTGGCCATTTAATATAACACTGAGCCGCTGCGACATGTCCCTTGCCCTTGAAAAGGCAAGATTCCCCTTCTCACAAAAAAGAGTGCAACCTATACCTGCCATCGTCATGAATGAACTGTGTACAGTAGCCATCCTTCCATCCCTGTATCCAAAAATTATATTGATTGTATGTTCTGCACCAGATTCCGTAAACAGAGCTTTTGCTGTAATTTCATCGGGCATGCCCATGAAGTAAAGCACATCATTAACAGGATAAATGCCTATATCAAGCAGCGATCCTCCACCTAGTGAAATATTGAATTTCCTGTCAGCCGGATCATACGGGGGCTGAAAACCGAAGCGTGCATCAAGATGTAAAAGCCTGCCAGGCTCACCTGACTTCAGAATATCGCGTGTCTTTCTATACATTGGCTGAAAAGGAGGCCAGAGTGCTTCCATAAGAAATACATTCTGCTTTCTGGACTCTTCAATCATAATCGCTGCTTCCCTGCTGTTGAGGGAAAAGGCCTTTTCACACAGAACAGCCTTTTTGTTTCGCAGGCAAAGCATCGCATGGTCAAAATGATGTGAGTGTGGTGATGCGATATAGATGATGTCAACATCAGGATCTTTTGCAAGCGACTCATAATCGGAATAAAACTTCTTGAAACCATATTCCCCGGCAAAGGCTTTTGCCCTGGTTTCATCACGCGCTGACACTGCATATAATTCTACATTATCAAGTAGCCGCAAAGCCTTTACAAATTTCGCCGCCATTTTACCGGCAGTAAGGATTCCCCATTTATACTTTTTCATACATACTGATTAGACTGATAAATATAGAAAAATGTACCAAGCTTAAGGCTTTTTTGAAAAATAAGGAAGTACCTTAAAAAATTTATTCTAAGATATATTGTTGATTTTATGTTGTTTAGAAAATATTTTACATGAAATATTAATTTTTTCAGTACTATGTATTGCATAGTATATTATTTTTTACATATCTTTGTATTGTAATGTTACTTGTATTAAACAGTAGTGTAAAACAAAGAAAGATGAAAATTACAGTCAGCATCAACCTCGGAGGTTATTCATTCAACATCGACGAGGATGCATATACAGAACTGAAGAGATACCTGAGAACCCTTGAAGTCCATTTTGCAGGAGAAGAGAGTTCCTCTGAGATCATTTCAGACATTGAGACGCGCCTGGCAGAATTATTCCGTACAAAGATCACAAGCTACAAGCAGGTTATCACAATTGACGATGTAAGACAGGCCATATCAGTTATGGGCACTCCTGAAGATATCTCCGACAATGATCACCGCTCGGCTAAGGAAAAATTTTCTTCACCGGGCTATCACAGAATGTACCGCGATCCTGACAACAGGGTTATAGGTGGTGTTTGCTCAGGCATGGGCGCATACTGGGACATTGACCCGGTTATACTGAGGATAATCTTCGTTGTCCTGACTCTTGCCGGAGGTATGGGCGCCCTGATCTACCTGATACTTTATATAGTTATTCCTGAAGCTAAGACGACCGCCCAGAAAATAGAGATGAAGGGAGAACCGGTCAATATCCATAACATAAAGGAATCTGTAAAAAGTGAATTTGATAAAGTGAGAAAGAACATTAAGTTGTAAACCGTAAAAACAAAAGTTATGGACCTTGAAAACACAAAAGCACAGATGCGTAAAGGGATCCTGGAGTACTGCATACTTTCAGTACTATCAAGAAACTCCTGTTATGCCAGCGATATAATAAGAGAACTTAAAGATGCTGAAGTAATTGTAGTTGAAGGTACGCTTTATCCTCTTCTGACAAGGCAGAAAAATGCCGGCCTTCTGAGCTACCGGTGGGAAGAGTCGCAGCAGGGGCCTCCCCGGAAATATTATGAACTGACTGCAGCAGGAAGAGAATACCTTGCCGATCTTGACAAATCATGGCAGGAACTAGTCGATTCAGTGAACAGGATAAGAACCCGATAATCAATAAAATAAAACCGACCGAAAATGGACAAAACCATAAATATAAACATTGCCGGATCAATGTTCTCAATTGATGAAGATGCATACAAAATACTCAGGGATTACCTTCAGGCTCTCGATCTCAGATTCCGCAACGTGAAAGGCGGGGCCGAGACCATTGAGGACATAGAATCGAGAATAGCAGAGATTTTCCTGTCAATGAAAGCCAATGCAGGAGTAATCAGCAGGGAAAATGTTGAATCGATGATTTCAGTTATCGGGAAACCAGAGGACTTTGACAGCTCTGATCAGAATACAGAGTATGAAGAAACTTCTTACCAGGGTTCAAAGAAAAGACTTTACAGGAACCCTGATGATACAATAATTGCTGGTGTTTGCGGAGGCATAGGAGCTTACCTCAACACCGATCCTGTTCTTATCAGGATATTGTTTGTATTCTTTACTGCGTTTTTTGCTGCAGGATTCTTCCTGTACATTGTATTGTGGATAGCGCTCCCCCCTGCTGACAGGGACAGCCGCAAAAGAGAAATGTACGGCAGTGAATATGCCAGGATAATGGCAATGCAGAGAGAAACAGCAGGAAGCGGATCAAACAGGACAAGATATAACAATGGGTATTACCAGACATCAAGGCTGGGGAACGCAATTAACGAAGTGTTCCGGGCTCTTGGCAGAGTACTTTTCGTAATAATGAGAGTATTCCTGATATTCATCGGTGCTGTGCTGCTCCTGACAGGATTCATGACACTTCTTACCTTTATTCTGATCTTCGTTGCAAAGATGCCGGGAGCATTCTCCTCAGATGCAATGGATTTCAACATCATCTATTTGCCCGATTTTCTTAACTACATGGTTTCTCCCCAGGTGTATCCATGGATTATGATAGTGGCGGTAATAGCAGTAATACTTCCTGTTGCTGCCATGATTTACTGGGGTATAAAGATGATATTCTGGTTCAAAGCCAATGACGGAATCCTGAGCCTCAGTCTTCTTGTTGTCTGGGTTCTATCGCTTACAACGCTTGCCATTCTGTTCTTCAATGAAGGTGTAAGTTTTGCCGAGAATTCCCGATCATCAGTCAGTATTCCCATTGAAAGCAAAACAGATACCTGTTATGTCCTGACTGACAAAAGGGTTTCTGATCTGATAAATGAAAAAACACTTCCTTTCTGTACCGAAGACTATTCTGTTCTGATTAATGATGAAAGTAAAGAACTGTATATTACTCCGCACCTGGATATCAGGGATGCTGACGGAGAGCCATCTGCCCTGACTGTAAGAAAAGAATCGTATGGAAGTAGTGAAATGACAGCATTCAGAAAGACTGATGAGATATTATATAATTACAAAATTCAGGGTGATTCAGTAGTGCTCGACGATTATTTCAAGATTCCGGCAGGAAGGAAATGGGCCGCTGATAATGTCAGGCTGACGTTGAACCTGAAAACCGGGACCTTTGTTAAAATTGATCCGGGTACTGAACGGTTGCTTGACATTAACAGGCACTGCGATGATGACAACAACTGGTTCCCCCTTGAAAAAAGAGATGGTCTGAGTACCTGGATCGTTACTGAAGAAGGACTGAGTCCTGTGAGATGAGATAACAGAGATCAGCAGCAGTTTCGTTTTTCATTCCAAATATCTTCCATGATATCCGGCATCCAGCTTCAGGAGCCGGATATTTTTTATATTTCATTGACATGCAGGCTGTTTTGCCGGTAACTAAGTAATATGCATATCAGGAATCATGGATATAAACTTGTTGATTTTGACTTCGTCGAGCTCCGCTTCGCTCCGGTTCTTCGTTTACCCCTCCCGAAAGCGTTCGGGACCCATAGGGAGCGAAGAACCGAGCACAACAGTGCGAACTCGGCGTAGCTAAAACCATGGGGATGGGGAAAAACAATTGATTTTCAAGCATCTTTTGATTCTTTATGAAACATTTCTGATACTCAATAAAGTAATTCTGTCTTTTTCACCTGAAAACATTTTAACTTCGACAAAACTGTTATAATTTTATAATAATCAACAAGCTGTAGTATTATGACCCTGCCCATATTATTAACAGGCCTTATAATCCTGATTCTGCTTTCATATATAATCTATCTGCAGATACAGCTGTCGAAGAAGAATATCTTCATAGAAACGACATTAAAGAGGCTTTCAGGGATAGAAAAAACCAGGAGCATTGATGAAATGACCGAGTTCCTGAAAGAACTTGGAAAGACCGGCGCTTTTAATCCTGCTCTTCATGATAAATTCCCTGATGAAAAAATCAGCAATTTCATTCTTGAGAACGATGACAGGCTAAAGATCTTTATGCATTATACACGCTATGAGGACGATGCAAGGAATATTCTGAGGCAGGGCTTTTTATTTGCGAATTATTTTCACAAAACAGCCCTCCAGGTCACAAGGGATAAGCTTGATATGATAATAAAGCACAACAGCCAGAAATACTATGGTCATTTTCTTGTGGTAATAAGTATTTCAGCCGGTACTGTAAATAAATATACTGAGGAGATACGAAAATCAGGACTTAAGAATGTTTCATTTGAAAATATTATAACCGAGTCGCCGGTCAGGAGGAATGAAAACGGGGAACCACTTTATACCCTGCCGAAACATTTTATAAAAGGCTATATAAATCACATTTCCGGTGAAATTACGGTCAATCCTGACTATAATCCTGATTACATCTCTCCATCTTTTGATAAAAACCTGCTTTCCTTTAAACAATAAGGGTATGAATTTTGAAATGCAGGATCAGAAAAGTTATAACTATATTTGGGACAATAAAACCAAACTGTATATGAAAAAGTCATTATTCACCACAACAGCTATATTGTTGATTTCGCTGAGCACTGCATTTTCTCAGGGACTTCTGAAGAAAGTAACCAAATCGATGTCAGACGAATTGCTTGGAAAGACTCCTTCAGCATCAGGAAGCAAGGCTCCGGAACAACCTGAACCTGCATCTGCCTGCAAGGATGGAATCCCGGTTCTGGATCTGGGAGGCAAGCTGCAGCTGATGTACACTGAAATAGACATTAGCTCGGGAGATGACGGTTCAATACTTGTAAAAGACATGGTCTCAGGCGATTATTATATTGCAAAGGGAGGAAGCACTACCGGTCCGATTAAGCCGGACGATCCAAGGCTCTCTGCATTTGAAGTTCCAGCCGGTGACGATGAGTCAGAATCTGAAATGATACAAAGAGTCTGGAAAAAATATGTCAGCAAAACCGGGGATAAATTTACAATTAATTTCGGCGGAAAAACCTATGGCCCCTATGCATTAATAAACAGTTTCACTGTTACAAAATCGAGGGATAAATTTGCCGCCATAGTAACAGAAAACATGGCAGTTACCGAAAAACAGGGCAAGGCTATGGACGAGGAAATGAAAAAGGCAAAAACCGACCAGGAAAAAATGGACCTTGCAATGAAATATGCTGCACAGCTGCAGCAAAACATGATGCAGGCCGGCGGTTATGAAGGCACTGCTCCAAAGCTAATAACAAATATTGAAGGGGTCACTTTTAATCCCATGCTTGGCGGCACAATGAAAAGTACTTATAAATATGATGAGATACTTGTTGATGCCTACGCACAGATTAACGACATGAAAGGCAATAAGGTGCTTACCATACCAAATGAAATGATAGGTTCTGACATCTTCATAAGTTCCGACAATTCGAAATGGGCCAGTTACCAGTATGGCAGTCTTATATTCAGTGATAAGAGGAACATACCGGAACTTTTCAATCCCAACCTTACCAGGGTCGACGGGAAAATCTACCTGAGTTATATGTATTACTCCCCGAAGAAGAATTCAATTATTGAATGCAGGATCCCGTTCTGATATAATGCACTTTAGCAACAAAGAGCATAAAGTAAATACACAAATAGCACAAAGAAATAGCAAGAAAAGATTTATCGGCATGCGTTATGTGATCCCGATAACTCCAGGTCTTATTTCTTTTCTGGCAGTATTCTTCTTCTTCAATATTTGCATTTATTCACAATCCGAAGATTATTCAAGGATATTCGGAAGTGACTGGGAGCAGGCATTAAAATTTGAAAAGGAGAACAGGCTGTGGATGGAGAAAGCTGCAGAAGAGAATAAGGTGCCTTACAATCATGCAATAGCCGTCATCTTTCCGGAACTGGTCCGATATTCGGCATTACGCGATAAAATGGAAATCACCGTTCTGAAGGCCTTGTATATTAACCTTGGCGACCAGTATGCAAATTTCTCAATTGGCCGCTTCCAGGTAAAACCTTCGTTTGCAGAATATATAAGGAAAGAAAGCTCATCAAGACCTAAGCGCAGATCAGTTCCCCAATTCCCCCGACCAGAGGACTTCAGCAATCTATCGGAATACAGGAAATCAATTGTCACTGATCTTGAATCGCCTGAAAGAGAATTCCTGTATATAATCGCATTTTACAGGATCTGCGAAAAAAAATTTGACCTTGGCAGCATGAGTGATAAAATGAAGATCAGGTTCCTTGCGACTGCATACAACTATGGAATCGACCGGGAACAGAAAGAAATTGAACAGATGACTGACAAAAAATATTTCAATACAAGATTATTTAAAACCGAGAATTATTCTTATGCCGATGTGGCACTATTCTGGTACGAAAATTTCAGCACTGCTGATAAAAAAGTCAATTGAACTCTGCCAGGTTTGAACATAGCGTCTTTTCTGTTACATTTGACGGCTGAAATAAAGTAATATGCCATGAGAAAAACACTTAGCTTCTTATTTATAATTTCTTCATTAATAATTGCTTACTCCTGCAAAACTGCTGAGAAAGAATCTGTTGACTATACACAGTATGTCGATCCGATGATCGGCACGGCACACTGCAGGTGGTTTCATGTTGCACCGGGATGCAATCCCTTTGGAATGGCAAAACCAGGCCCCTCAACCGATGGGCACCTCGGTAACCTCACTGGCTGGGAAGCAGTTGGCTACGACTTCAGGCACACTTCAATCGAGGGTTTTCCGAATTTCCATGAATTTCAGGTTGGCGGGGTTGTGTTCATGCCAACAACAGGCGAACTGAAGACTGTTCCCGGTCATCCTGATTCACTTGGCACCGGTTACCGCTCATCATTTGAAAAAAAGGATGAAATTCTTAAACCTGGATATTACTCGGTTCTCCTCAGGGATTATAATATTAAGGCAGAACTGACATCAACCAGCAGGGTCAGCTTTCATAAATATACATTCCCGGCTTCGGACAATTCACATATTCTTTTCGATATCGGAAACAAGCAGGGAGAGAGTGGGGAGGTCAAAGATGCAAGGGTTACATATACTCCTGAAGGCAGGATTGAGGGCTTTGTTGAGACCTATCCCGAATATGTTAAGAAATACCAGACAGGGGCCAGCGTTAAAATGTTCTTTTCAGCAGATATCGATAAGAAGCCTGAAAGCTTTGGTATTTTTCATAAAACTCTTGCCGAAGCAGGCAAAAATGAAGCAACAGGTGTTGGCGCCGGTCTATACCTGACTTTTAAAACTACTGATAATGAAAGCATTACAATAAAGGCCGGCCTTTCTCTTACAAGTATAGAGAATGCCAGGCTTAATCTTGAAGCAGAAGCAAAAGACCTCGATTTTGACAAGGCCCGGAACCTTGCTCATGAGAACTGGAACAGTTACCTGGGACGAATTGATGTTGAAGGCAAAAATCAAACCGACAAAATCAAATTCTATACTGGATTATATCACGCACTGAAGGGAAGAGGACTTGCAAGCGACATTAATGGAGCCTATCCGAAAAATGATGGCAGTGTAGGTCAGATTCCGCTTGGCGCTGACAATAAACCACTCTATAATTTTTACAATACCGACGGGATCTGGGGTGGCCAGTGGAACCTTGTTCAGCTCTGGGCTCTTGCCTATCCGGAATATCTGACTGATTTTGTTAAAACTCATCTTACAGTATATAATGACGCCGGCTGGTTTGGCGATGGCCTTGCAAACAGCAAATATGTTTCGGGTGTCGGAACAAATCAGGTTCCGCTGGCAGTTGTTGCAGCATACATGTGTGGTATCCGCGACTTTGACGTTGAAAAAGCTTATGAAGCCTCTCTTAAAAATGAAATTACCCAGGAAGGAAGACCATTCGGAGCAGGGAAAATGGATGTTGGCCAGTTTGTAAAATACGGCTATGTGCCATATATTGAAAACGGAAAAGGTTCAGATGAACTATGGCGCTTTGCATGCTCGCATACCCTTGAATATTCTTATACCTCATGGGCAGTGGCACAGTTGGCTAAATCCCTTGGTAAAGAGCAGGATTACAATATGCTGATGGGTCTCTCCAGAAACTGGGAGAATATTTTTCATCCCACACGTCAGCTTATGTGGCCTAAGCTGGAGAATGGCAAATTCTTTGAGGAATTTGATGCCACTCAGCCACATAACGGTTTCCAGGAAGGAAATGCATATCAGTACACTTTTTATGTTCCCCACAATCCCGAAGCCATGGCTGCTAAAATTGGGAGGGATGAATTCAATACAAGGCTCGACAGCATATTTCTGATCTCTGAAAAGGACCTTTTCGGAGGAGGCACCCAGATACATGCATTTGCAGGTATAACAAAACCCTATAATCATGGTAATCAGCCATGCCTGCATACATCATTTCTGTTCAATCATACCGGAGCGCCTTCAAAAACCCAGAAATGGGTAAGACTGATCTGCAGGGATTTCTACGGTACAGAGGGAATCCATGGTTATGGCTTTGGACAGGATGAGGACCAGGGGCAGCTTGGAGCCTGGATTGTAATGGCAGGAATGGGACTGTTTGATGTGAAAGGATTAACAGATCAGAATCCCGAATTCGGTATCGGAAGCCCTCTTTTCGACAGAATAACTATAAAACTTAACAATAAGTATTACGCAGGTAAAGAGTTCGTCATTGAGACAGAAAACAACTCTCCGGATAATTTATATATCCAGTCTGTTTCGCTCAACGGGAATAAGCAGAACAGGACCTTTATTCAATTTGCCGATGTTGTAAAAGGTGGTTCAATGAAACTTACAATGGGGAGCGAACCTAAAGACAATTACTGAAAATAAGGTATTCAATCATCTGTCTTATCTGTCACTGCTGGTCGCAGGACGTAAAGCTGTAAGGCTATTGCCACTGCAACAGGTACTGCAAGAAGTGCAAGATCGGGTCCCAGGCTGCCGGCATCGGCAGATTTACCAAGCCAGCTTGTAACAAGTGCCCCTGCAAAAACACCTGACATGTTAAGGAGACCATATCCTGCTGCCCTGTGACGCGGAGATACAAACTGACACAGTATAGGCATATTGTTAGCATCGAACATGCCGAATCCGAGTCCGAATAACACTCCGCCGCCGGCAATACTTACTATGCCGTTTCCGAAACCCAGAAGGAAAAGTGCAGGAATTGTAAGGGTAAGCCCTATTGCCCCGGTATAGATCCTTCCCCTGACATTTTTCCCAACCCATCTGTCAGCAAGGATTCCTCCGGTTAATACTCCTAAAAATGAGGCAAATGCGATAAGAATTGTACTCATAGGTCCGGCAACAGACATTTCAATGTTAAGACTTTCGGAAAAAAGAGTGGGGAGCCAGTTTTTTATTCCCCAGCCTGGAAAGCTCGGAGTTGCAAAATAAAAAAGTATAACCCAGAAACTAAAAGTTCCAAGCAACATCGACAGGCTGTTTCCAACTGACTTTAACCGCGATGCAGGCTGAAGCTTTTCAGCGGTAACTACAGTTTCCGGTCTCTTCTCATACAAGAACAAAACAAGTATCACCGAATAGAGCACCCCTATAAGACCGAAGCTCTGGAATGCGGTCTGCCACGACCAGCTGCCAGCTACAGTTGCGCCAAAACCACCCAGAGCCTGTCCTGCATAAAGGCCTGTCATGTGTATGCCAACAGCAAGTGATCTTGTACTTCCTGTATGATAATCGGCAATAAGAGCGAGACCTGCAGGAATATACAGAGCCTCGCTTATGCCCATAACAGCACGGAGAGCGTATAACTGGTTGAAAGTTGTTGCGTAACCCATTGTCAGTGTCACACCCGACCAAACCGCCAGACTGGTGACAATCAGCCATTTACGATTAATCCGGTCTGCAATAAGGCCTGCGAAAGGTGACATTAGTCCATAGATCCAAAGGAAGACAGCCATTAGCCTGCCAAAGTTCTCGGCAGTTTCAAGCTCGCTGATGTCTGTCATTATTGAAGACTTCATTGTCGACAGCATCTGGCGGTCCATATAGTTCAGCAGTGCAACCCCCCACAGGAGGGCAACTACAAGCCAGGGATACCATTTTCTGTCTTTGATACTCATCTGCAGGATAAAAGCTTGTCAATTCCCAGTCCCTTCACATCCTTTTCAAAGAGCCTGTAACTTTCAGAAGTAAGATTTTTTACCGGCAACCTGAACTCACCGCAGTCAATGCCTACATACCTCATGAAAGCCTTTCCTGTTCCCATGCCTCCGTATTTTCCAAGCAGTGATATCATGTTTATTGACAGCTGCTGAAGCCGTGCAGCCTCACTCAGATTACCCCTGGAAAATTCTTCAATAAGCTTCAGATACAAAGGTGCAGCGTAATTATAGGTACTTCCTACTGCGCCTTTTGAACCTACAGATAAGGCAGGCAGCATATTTTCATCACGACCCCATAGCATATCATAAGCTCCATTCTGAAAATTGATGCAGCTCAGAAAATCCATAAAATCCTCATGAGTATATTTTATTCCTGCAAAATTATCCAGCATTGATGAAATCTTCGGGAGAAACTTAGCCATTGGGATATTTACGCCTGTAAGAACAGGAATATGGTAATAATACACAGGCATATCCGGAACACTCTCTCCCACCATTGCAACAAATTCAGCGAGGTAATTTTCATCTGAGGGTTTGAAATAATATGGTCCGATAACTGCAATCGCAGACAATCCGTATTCTTTTGAAATTATTGCATTTTCAACACACTCCTTATATGAAGTTCCTCCAACAAGATTTATTACTCTCACCTTGCCATCCTTCTTCTGACAATCAGACCATTTTTCAGCCTGAATTTGTCTTTCCTTCTGGGTCAGGGAGACACCTTCTCCTGTTGAACCATTAATAAAGGCTCCGGTAACTCCGTTCTTTTCCAGGAAGCCATAGTATTCAGGTATTATGCCGGTATTCAGACTGAAATCCTTATTGAACGGAGTAAAGGGGGCTGCAATAAGACCTTCAAATCTTTTAAAATTTTTCATTTATGTATTGTTTATGAGAATAATTTCTGATCAGTCTTTCGAATTAATTGTCAAATCAAAATTAACCAATTAAAATTTAGAAACTGCATCTCTTCCAGCTTTAAACTGATGTCTGAAAATCGTAAATTTGAGAACACCTAAAATGAAAATTTAAACCACAAAGGCAAAAAAGGATTTCACTAAGTAACACAAAGGCAATAAAATATGAGTACAGAGGAAGTATTTAAAAAGATTTTAGACAGTTCCTTCCAGGTTCATACTGTTCTTGGGCCGGGATTGCTTGAAAGCGCTTATGAAGAATGTCTTTTTTATGAACTAAAGCAGATTGGATTAAAGGTTGAAAAACAAAAAGCATTACCATTAGTTTACAAGGATGTTAAACTTGAAGCCGGATATAGAATTGATTTAATTGTTGAAAACTGTATTATTATAGAAATAAAGGCAGTGGATCAATTATCAGATATTCATTTAGCGCAAATTTTGACTTATCTGAAATTATCAAACTGCAAATTAGGCTTATTGGTAAATTTCAATGTAAGGCACTTAATAGATGGAATCAAACGAGTTGTTCTGTAATTTTCACTTCGTGAGCCTTCGTGAATGCCTTTGAGTGCCTTTGTGGCAAAAAGTTTTTTGACTTAATTCAAAATATTTATGAAAACAATTATTGCCGGAATATTTTTTTATATAGTTATAGCACTCAACGCTGAATCTCAGAATTGCTCAATTATTCCATATCCTCAAAATATCAATATTTTTGATGGAGAGTTTGCAATTAAACCTGAAACCAGAATTATTGCGCCGGCTTCTCTGAACAGTACAGCTGAAATACTTTCTGAAGAAATAAAGAATATTTCAGGGTTCAAAACAGTTGTCATCTCCAAGGGGAATACTTCCGGAAATATTGTTCTCCTGATTGACAAAACAGTTTCTAATCCTGAAGGATATAGATTGAATGTTTCTTCCGATAGTATCCGGTTAACAGCTTCAACTGCTGCCGGAATATTCTATGGAATCCAAACAATAAAACAGTTGCTCATCAGTTCAGAAAATGGAGTATTGAACGCAATGACAATAACTGATTCCCCGCGCTTTGCCTGGAGAGGTGTAATGCTTGATGTCAGCAGGACCTTTATGCCACTTAACCTTGTAAAAAGATATATTGACCTTTTTTCACAATACAAGCTCAATGTGGTCCATCTTCACCTGACAGATGACCAGGGCTGGCGCATTGAGATAAAGAGGTACCCCCTGCTAACTGAAATCGGATCAAAATTCGATCCTGAGTTCAACAGGATGGGAGGTTATTATTCACAGGATGAGATCCGTGACCTTGTAAAATATGCACAAAAGAGGAATGTAATGCTGGTCCCGGAAATAGAGCTTCCGGGGCATGCCTGTGCTGCCCTTGCGTCTTACCCTTCACTTTCATGTAACGAAATAAGACCGGTGATCCACACGTTCCTTGAAGGGAAATCGATACATGAGGAGATTTTCTGTGCAGGGAAGGAAACAACTTATGAGTTTATATCCGGGATAATTGATGAGCTCTGTGGATTATTTCCATCACCCTATATCCATATCGGAGGTGATGAAGCGCCTAAAGCCCGGTGGCAAAAATGTCCTGACTGCCAGAAGATGATTAAGGACAATAACCTTAAAAATGAAGAAGAGCTGCAAAGTCTTTTTGTAAGAAGGATTGGTGATTATCTGAGAACGAAAAATAAAACACTCGTCGGATGGGATGAGATAATTGATGGCGGCAAGCTGGCAGGTAATGAGGTACTGATGTTCTGGAGAGGCTGGAAACTTTCTGAAGTGGAAAAGGAAGTTAAAGCCGGTTTCAGGGTTGTCTGTACTCCTACCACTCACTGCTATTTTGACTACCCCTACAAGAGCATAAGCACAAAGACAATATTCGACTATGATCCCGTGATTCCGGGAACAAGCGACAAAAATTACCTTGGAGTACAGGCTAATTTCTGGTCTCATATTGACCGGAGCGAGCATAACATAGACAAACAGTTGTTCCCAAGGATTCTGGGACTGGCTGAAACCGGCTGGTGTAAACCTGAAAATAAGGATTGGGATAAATTCAAAACAGCAGCAGTGCTAAATATCGGCAACCTTATCAGACAAAACGTAAATGTCTTTAATGACTCTACCCTGAACAGGTAATCACCATGAACCTTTTCAACTGCTGAATGTTATATTTGCAAAAAAATCCGGTAGATGATCAGGCAGTTTAAACAAAAATCTGCATTCTTACTTGTTGCCCTTCTGCTGCTCCCATATACATATCAGCTGGAGCACAATCATCATCACCATCATGATGTTCATCAGGATGAAGTGCCTGCTCACCAGTCATTTGAAGAAAACTGTTTTATCTGCGATTTTCATTATTCTGCATTTATTCCTTCCGGACAAAGGATCGAAACAAGTTCTGTAACTTTCTATATTTACCTCAATAACTTATACGATCCGTTACATTACACTGAAAATAATGGATTCATTTTTCTACTGAGAGCCCCACCAACATTACAAACAGCCTGATATTCATTAAAATACTGTTTGTAATTTTTTTTAATCCATTAAACTATGAAAACACTGATTGTGCTTTGCGCACTAATATCATTTTTATTACCTGTCAGGGCTCAGTACTCAATTAAAGGACAAGTCACTGATAATACCGGTCAGCCTCTCCCGGGAGCAACAGTCTACCTGCCGGAAATAAACAAAGGGACAATGGCCGGAGATGATGGAAATTATTCTTTGGCAAGTCTGCCCTCTGGAAAACTTAAAATTCAGGTTTCCTTTATCGGGTATCTTAGCATCGTTGAAACTGTCATTATTGACGACAGCGATATTGAACTGAATGTAAGCCTTACCGGTTCGGTACTCAAAACGGAAGAAATTGTTATAACAGGCGGCTATAGTTCCACCCAGCATGAAAATGCCGTAAAAATTGAAGCGCTTAAGATCAATCTGACTGATATCAGAAGCACTCCCAACTTCAGTAAAGTACTGACTGATATCCCGGGTGTTGACATGATATCAAAAGGCAACGGCGTATCAAAGCCTGTTATAAGGGGCTTGTCAATGAATGATATCCTGGTACTTAACAACGGGGTGAGATTTGAAAATTACCAGTATTCCAACCACCATCCCCTTGGAATTGATGAATATGGAATTGAAGATGTTGAAGTAATCAAGGGCCCGGCATCGCTGCTGTACGGATCTGATGCAATCGGGGGTGTTATTAATTTCATTAAGGAGAAACCTGCTCCCGTTGGTACAATTGAAGGAGATTATAACCTTCAGTTATTCAGTAACAGTGTGGGTATATCGAACAATTTCGGTGTTAAAGGATCAGGTAAGAAAATATTCGGGGGCATCAGGGCCGGTTCAAAATCACATGCCGATTATCTTCAGGGAGGAGGAGATTTTGTGCCCAATACCCGCTTTAATGAATATTCAGTAAAAACAACTCTCGGATCAACCGGCAAATACGGAACATTCAGATTATATTATGATTACAGCCGGCAAAAACTGGGACTGGCAGAAGAAGAAGCTGTTGAAAAGATTATTGAACGCGGAAGGAAACCTGCAATCTTTTACCAGCAGTTCAGTACACATCTGCTTTCAACACAAAACAAGCTTTATCTCGGCAATACTAAAATCGACCTCAATGCAGCTTACCAGAATACAGAACTGGTACATTTCGGGGAAGCTGATGAACATGAGTTGCAGATGAATTTGGGAACTCTCAGCTACGAGACTAAAATCTATCTTCCTTCAGACAAAAATTCCGAATATATTTTTGGTTTTCAGGGGATTAATCAGAATAATCTGAATACAAATAACAGGGAAACCATCCTTCTGCCAGATGCAGCAATAAACAATTATTCAATGTTCACCTTACTCCAGAAGACCTTCTTTTCGAAACTAAAGGTCCAGACAGGTATGCGTTATGATTACAGAACACTTGTCACAAAGGCAACAGGAAATTCTACAGAACCCGGCTTCCGGAGCGCCCTTGACAAACAATACAATTCTCTGAGCGGATCACTTGGTGCAACATTGTCTTTAACTGAGGAGCTTTTGCTGAGGTCGAATATTGCAGCAGCCTTCAGGACCCCGAATATTGCTGAACTTACCTCTGATGGCAGGCATGAGGAAAGATATGAAAAAGGAGATCAGTATCTCAGGCCGGAGCAATCATATGAAGGCGATCTAAGCCTTCATTACCACCACGAGAACTATACAGTAGATCTTGCAGGCTTCTACAACCGGGTGAACGATTTTATCCATATCACCCCTACAGGTGATACAACCTCAGGAGGAATCCATATTTACAAATACATGCAGGCTGATTCCTATCTTTACGGAGGCGAGGCAGGATTCCATCTGCATCCTGTAAACGCTGACTGGCTGCATCTACGGACTACTTACTCGACTGTAACCGGCCGTCAGGTAAACGGCAAAAACCTTCCTTTCATACCTGCCGGGAAACTGAATTTTGAAATAAGGGGAGAAATAGAAAAAACAGGATTCTTACATGAGGCATTCATGATGTTCAGACCTGAATATGTACTTCCTCAAAAACGCATTGCCGATGAAGAAAGTACTACAAGTGATTATTTCCTGTTTGACCTGTCTACAGGTGGCGACATAAAACTTGGCAAACAGTATATGTCACTGATCCTGAGCATCTCAAACCTCTTTGACAAAAAGTATATTGATCACTTGTCAACCCTTAAGGAAGTCGGATTCAATAACCCGGGCAGGAATATCTCATTATCCCTTAGGATTCCATTTTCTGCTGATTAAGGGGAATAATCAGATGCTGACCTTCCGGAAAATACTTTAATTTTCGTAACTTTGTTATTTTACTGATACTTCTGACCCGTTGTTAAACTTAAACAGTCAAATATGAGTAACAACGACAAACTGGTAAGGGTATACACCGGAACTGAAATGAAGGTTCTTTTACTGAAAAGCCTTCTTGAAGAAATTTGTGTTTATTCTTTAGTTCAGAATAACTATAAATCAGGTGTTGAAATTGGCTTTGTGGGAGGAGTTCAGTCTGCAATTGATTTGTACGTAACTCAAACTGACCTTGAAAAAGCAGGACCCGTTATCAGTGATTTTATTGAAAGAAACAGGTAAAGGACAGTTCCGCTTTCCGGGAATTGCATTTCTATATTAATTATGACCGAACAGGTCAGAGATTGAGACTGACAGGTGATTTACCTTAAGTCAATAACTCATCAGCGTTACTGCATATACCCAGGACTCATAATAATCATTTGAATGATTTACCTCATTATGCTATCTTTGGTTTTATGGAAATAATAATAATCGGATTACTGATACTTCTGAACGGTTTTTTCGCTCTTTCGGAAATAGCACTTATTTCATCAAGAAAAACAAGGCTCGAAAGAATGAAGTCTGAAAAAAGGATTGGTGCAAAAAGCGCCCTCCTCCTGCTTGAAAAATCAGAAGATTTCCTTTCGGCAATTCAGGTCGGAATTACTCTTATCGGAATACTTACCGGAGTTTTCGGAGGACTTGGAATTGCAGATGACGTTACCCCTTTCATTGAAAAAATAAGCATTTTCAGCAAATCTGCTTATGAGATTTCCCTCTTCATCACAATACTTATAATAACATATTTTTCCATCCTTATAGGCGAACTTGTACCGAAAACAATCGCACTCAGCAACCCTGAAAAAATTGCCTGCCGTGTAGCTCCTGTTATATTCTATTTCAGCCTCATTTTCTTTCCTGTTGTCAGAGTGCTGTCCTTTTCCACTTTGCTGATAAACAAATTATTAAGGATCAAAAAACACAATGACCATCTTGGTGAAGCTGAACTCAGGCAACTTCTGAAAACTGCTTCTCACCAGGGAATAATTGAAAAGGAACAGGATCTTATCCATGAAAAAGTCTTTTATTTCTCTGACAAGAAGGCAAAGCATATTATGACCCACAGAAGGGAGGTTGAGTGGATCGATATAAACAAACCTGCAAAGGAGATCAGGGAGCAGGTGATGAAATCTACTCACAGCAGGCTTATATGTTCCAGAGGAAATATTGATGATTTTGCAGGGATCCTGAGCATAAGGGATTTCCTTGCCCTTGATCGTTCAAAAGGTGAATGCAGAGTGCAGGATCTTCTGATACAGCCAATAATCATTCCTGAAAGTGCAGAAGCATACAAAGTGCTGAAGTTCTTCAGGGAGAAACAGGTTCATTTCTGCATAGTTGTAAATGAATATGGCAGTATTGAAGGAATCATTACCCTGCATGATATACTTGAAAACCTTATAGGAGACATCCCTGAAGAAGGAGAAAAATATGAACCTGACATTTTTGTAAGGGATGACAAATCATATCTGGTTAGCGGAGACGCTTCAGTTGAGATCCTTGACAGTATTTTTGAGAACCACATTACCGACCTTGAAAATGTTGAATTCACAACTGTAGCCGGTTTTGTCCTCAGCAGGATTGATAAGGTTCCCCAGATTGGAGACAAGTTCACTTTTAATGATTATCTGATTGAGATTGTAGATATTGACGGAAAAAGGATCGACAAAATATTAATATCCAAAAAACCTTCATGACTTATGAATAAGCTGATTCCGGTTGATTCAGTGAACGATATCATGGCTGAATACAGGGATAATCCAATAGGTCTGCTTCTTGAATATCACAATCTGGGAAGGCCCTATGAAAGTTATGATAAGGCAAAACTGCTTGTCGGTATGTGCATGGATAACAGGAAGCACCTTCATATCCCTGATAATTTTGCATTCATTATCAGATCAGGAGGGGCGAACCTACGGTACAGTGAATTCAAGGTTTCCTATGCGATCGGAGTCGGCAATGTCAGGCACATTGCACTTATAGCCCATAATTATTGCGGAATGGTCAAT
This sequence comes from uncultured Rikenellaceae bacterium, assembly GCA_964516485.1. Taxonomy (GTDB): domain Bacteria; phylum Bacteroidota; class Bacteroidia; order Bacteroidales; family VadinHA17; genus LD21. The sequence goes on along the minus strand of CAZEYY010000051.1, from coordinate 6,118 downwards.
CTTATTTCACGCGAACCGGATTTTGTCAACGGGCTTATTGAGAATGCAGGATGGGACCGGGAAAGAGCAGAAGAGCACTTCATGCATTTTGCTCCGATGTTTGAGGTTGGCAATGAAAAGGATTTCACCCTGAGTGAAACAAAACGCCTGAGACTGAGATACCCGAAGATAATTATAGCTCCGCTCTATTACAGAGTTGAAGATAACAGATTGTATTTCATACAGGAAGACTGATTTTAAAGTGAATATATTTCCTGTGAAACATCCATATTGTTAAATTATTAACACAACAAATTCTGTCACAATGAGAAGAATCATTCCTGGTATTTTCCTTGCAATTTCTGCCATATCCTATACAGTTCACGCAGAAGACTGGCCCGTATTGAAAAAATATGACCAGGAGCACATCTATAAAATTGCATTGCCTGTTGGCGGAATAGGAACCGGTACTGTTTCGCTCGGCGGAAGAGGAAATCTTCAGGACTGGGAGATTATGGGGCGCCCCGCCAAGGGTTACAACCCCGGTTCAGGCAGGAACAATTCAGCCTTCTTCACCCTTTATACAGAAATTAATGGGAAAAAGGATCTGCGGCTTCTTGAAGGTCCCGTCCCGTTTTATGAATATGAAGGTGCTTCAGGGGCTGTTGCCACAAACCATGGTCTTCCGCGTTTCAGCACGGCCACATTCGAAACTGCATATCCTTTCGGACAGGTAGTAATGAGCACTCCGCAACTGCCACTGAGTGTAAGAATGAGAGCATTTAATCCGCTTATTCCGGCAGAAACAGACAATTCAGGTATTCCGGTTGCTGTAATTGATTACATAATTAAAAATAATTCAGGGAAAGAAATAAAATTCAGCATCTGCGGGACAATGCAGAACTTCATCGGAGAAGATGGAAAGGAAGGTAAAGCGAAAGACAACAGGAATATTTTCAGGGAAGGCCAGGGCCTGAAGGGAATTTATATGATCAGCGACAGTGTTGACCGGAATACTGATCAGTGGGGAAGCATGGCTCTCAGCACTGCTTTCCCGGGAGATATAAGCTATCGCACTGCCTGGCTGCCGGAAAGATGGGGTTCGTCAATCCTCGATTTCTGGGATGATCTGTCTGCTGACGGAAGTCTGGAAAACAGGTCAGACAAGGTTTCCGATAAACCTATGGCATCCCTGGTTACAGGATCTGTCATTCAACCGGGAGAGGAAGTAACAGTCAGATTTTTTCTCACATGGCACTTTCCAAATCGTACTGCCTGGTCAATGGAGCCGCTCAGGAATTATTATGCTTCGGTTTACAAAGATGCCTGGGATGTTGCAGAAAAGACCGGGCCTGTAATCGGAATTCTTGAAAGCAAAACAATAAAATTCGTCGGCGCGCTATGCAACAGTGAACTGCCTTCGGATGTAAAGGAAGCTGCTCTTTTCAATTTAAGCACCCTCAGGTCACAGACCTGCTTCAGGCTTTCTGATGGTAATTTCTATGCCTGGGAAGGCTGTGGAGACAATGAAGGATGTTGCTTTGGATCATGCACTCATGTATGGAATTATGAAACAGCAACTGCCTTCCTGTTTGGCGACCTTGCCCGGACAATGAGGAAGGTTGAATTCTCACTTGCAACAACACACAATGGTATAATGAGCTTCAGAGTGAAGCTGCCTCTCGACAACATCCCTGATTTTGCAAAGGTTGCGGCAGACGGACAGATGGGCTGTCTTATAAAGCTCTACAGGGACTGGCAGCTGTCGGGTGATGATGCCTTTCTCAGGGAACTATATCCCAAAGCTGTGAGCGCCTTAAGTTATGCGTGGAAAAAAGGAGGCTGGGATGGAGACCAGGACGGTGTTATGGAGGGTGTTCAGCACAATACAATGGATGTTGAGTATTACGGTCCAAATCCTCAGATGACAATATGGTACCTGGGGGCATTGAGGGCTACAGAGGAAATGGCAATTTACATGAAAGACAGGGAGATGGCTTCAAAATGCAGAAGCCTTTTTCAAAGAGGAAGCAAATGGATTGACGAAAATCTGTTTAACGGTGAATATTATGTACACAGGATAACAGTGCCGAAAAAAGAGGATATTCCGTCAGAACAGCTTGTCGGAATGGGTTCTGCCGATTATGGAAATCCGGATTATCAGCTCGGCGAAGGCTGTCTTGTCGATCAGCTTGTCGGTCAATACCTTGCTCATGTTTGCGGCCTTGGATACCTTGTAAAAAAAGAAAATGTTGCAAAGACCTTGCAAAGCATAATGAAGTATAATTACCAGGCGAATCTTTCAGATCATTTCAACTGCTTCAGAAGTTACGCACTTGGAAATGAGGCTGCCCTGCTTATGGCATCTTACCCTCATTCACGTCCGGTAAATCCCTTTCCTTATTTTACAGAAGTCATGACAGGATTTGAATACGCAGCAGCTGTGGGGATGTTATATGAAAACCTGACAGATGACGGACTGAAATGCATTTCGAACATCAGAAACAGGTATGACGGCAAAAAAAGAAGTCCTTTTGATGAGGCAGAATGCGGACATCATTATGGCAGGGCAATGGCAAGCTGGTCTGCTATTCCTGCACTTACGGGATTTCATTATTCTGCAGTCAGCGGTGAAATAAAATTTGCTGATAAAACCGGAAAATTTTTCTGGTCCACCGGCTATTCTTACGGTATGGCAGAAATTAAAAATGAGAAAAACGGTAAAACAATTGAACTTGAAGTGCTTGGAGGAGAAATAAAAGCAGGTAGGATGACAATAGAAGGCCTGGGAACTGTTAAGCTGAAAAAAACGCTTATACTTAAGGAAGGCATGAAAAACATCTTTGCAATAAATGTGAAAATATAGCGTTCTGTTGCTGTTACAGGCTTAGTTTTTCCTGTCTTAAGCATTTTTTGTATAATTGCATTCAAATTTTATTGAGATGAACAGAATCAGTTTGATAATAAACGTATTGGTTATTTCAGTCTTTGCATTTACATTTGGTTCATGCAGCATAAAAACAAAAACAATAGAACCATATACAATTGCAGTTGACAGTGTTGCATGTCCTGATACTGTTAAGATTAAAATGAATTTTGACATTCAGATATTCGGTTATGTAGGTCCCAGCAAATGCTACAGGTTTGACAAAGCATATATTTACCCCAATACAAGTGAAAATAATGAGTTAAGGATAGAAGCCTGGGGAGTTTACTCTTATGACGGTACTCCATGTGAAGATGCCCCTCAGTGGATGACTGAAAAAGTAACGACAGCAATAGCTGTTCCGGGCCGGTATAAAATACGTGCTGTCAGAACAAATTACGATTTTGCGGAAAAAACAGTTGTTGCAGTTCAGTGAATTGCAGGATATTTGATTATCTTTCTTAACAACTTTACAAACAACATTATATGAGAAACCTTGTACTGGCATTGCTGTCTGCTGCCTTATTATCGGCATGCAGTGCAAAGACTGCTGATATTCAGATTGATGCAATGAAACCTGTTTTCAGAATGGCCGGAGGCATAGGCGCTTCATGGCATGCAATAAGTGAAGATACAATTGATGAATCGCCGGCTTACAAGTGGGCTCTGCGCGATAAAAACAACAGGGGCAGCGCCTGGGGAGGAAATCCTCCTGTAACAGCCGTAAATGCCTGGGAACAAATCTATAAACATGCCAGCTGGCTGGGAATGTCCTTCGTAAGGGTTGAGCTGAGTGCAAGGATGTACGAGCCGGGAAAAAATAAGTATGACTGGGAAAATGAAGAAATGCAGGCTCTTTACAAAATACTCGACTGGGCGCAGGTTAATGATGCCGATGTATTCCTGCAGCAGATGTGGAGCAATGTGAAATGGAATTCATATCCGGGAGTTCAGCCTTTGCTCAGCGCTCCGAAATCAGTGGAGGATTTTGCCAAAGGATTTGCAAGCATGGTAGAACATCTGACTGTAACAAAGAAATACTCCTGCATAAAATGGGTATGCATTACAAATGAACCTCCCGGAGGAAGCTGGGGTTCATGGTGGAGCATGGGTGAAACAAATCCACCTGTCACCCCGGCCTGGAAAGCAGTACGAATGGCCCTTGACAGAAAAAATCTCAGTGTTATTCTGTCAGGACCCGACTGGACTGATCTCCCTGTTTTTGATGCCGCAAAAATAGATTTTGATGAATATATTGGTTCGTATGATATTCATTCTTACCAGGGTATTGATGAAGAAAAACAGAAAATAGTAAAAGACTGGGCTGACTGGGCTAAACAGCATAACAAGCCGATGTTCCTTTCTGAAATAGGCGATATGCGACTTGGATGGAAAGATACCAATCCCGGTCCCAAATCATTTGCTGCAGCATTATCAAATGCAGAATCAATACTCAGGGGGCTCAGCGTCGGAGTGGGTGCTTTCAACAGGTGGAGTTTTACAAACCGTGGCGACCTCGACGGACAGTGGCAGCTTATAAAAACCTGGGATACTGAAAATCAGAGATATTACGAGAATATTGAACCTGAACCTGTAGCATTTTTTGGCTATGGCATACTAACACGTTTCATGCCAAAACATGCAAATGTCGTACTTACCGATACTATTGAAAACAAGGCACTGCTGTCTCAAACGGTAACAGGCGATAATGGATCGCTTACAACTTTCATCCTTAATAAAAGTGATTCACTGCTGAATATCTCAGTCAGTTATACAGGTATTGGAGAAAGGACTCTGTATCTGTATCAGGTCACAGAAGCCAAAGTTTCCAAACCCGGCTTCAGGATGGAACCTCTGAAAGAGATGTTTGTCAAAGAAGGAAAAACATTTGAACTGGTACTTCCGGCAAAAAGCATTAGTGCACTTTCCGGGTATAATACCACACATGAGCAGATGGCGCGGCAACAGAAATGAAACTGCGTCAGGCTGTTAATTTATTAACAATAATTATCAGAAGAAATGGATTTGAAAGATCTGGGTATATCCCGGACACAAAGGGATTATATTGAAAAAAATAATATTCATGAAAATAATATTGCAAGGGTAATCCGCGAAAACAGGGAACGATACATTATTTCGACCGGTGATACTGATTTTGAAGCTGAAATTACAGGCAATATGAGGTTTGCCGCCTCATCAAGGGAAGATTTCCCTGCTGTGGGCGACTGGGTGACAATGATTGAATTTGATCCCGGGAAGGCAATAATTAACGGGATCCTTCCGCGTAAATCTCTTCTTGCAAGACAGGCTACCGGGAAGACAGGAGAGAAACAGCTAATTGCCGCAAACGTTGATACGGCATTCATTATGCAATCTGTTGATAATAATTTCAATATCAACAGGATTGAAAGATACCTGACAATCTGTAATTCAGGCGGAGTTGAACCAGTTGTTCTTTTAAGCAAAACTGACCTTGTTAATGAGGAACTGATCGAAAAGCTTAGATCCGGACTGGAAAAGAGGGAGAAAGGGCTGAAGTATTTTCTGCTAAGCTCTCTTTCCGGGGAGGGGCTTGACCATATCACAGGTTATATGCAGAAAGGAAGGACTTATTGTATCATGGGTTCTTCGGGTGTCGGCAAATCGACACTTATCAACAGGCTCTTTGACAGGGAGATACTTGACACAAACGATATCAGTAAAAGCACAAACAAGGGAAAACATACAACAACATTCCGGGAACTGTTCATCACTGAATCAGGAAGCATAATTATTGACACACCCGGAATGAGGGAACTTGGCATTACTGATGATGAGGAAGGCATTCATTCCACCTTTGAGGATATCGAAAAGCTGGCTGAGAGCTGCAGGTTCTCCGATTGCACCCACACCGGTGAAAAGGGCTGCGCTGTTGTTGAAGCGGTTGAAAACGGGACCATTGATGTCCGTTCTCTTGATAATTACCTGAGAATGAAGAGAGAGCAGGAACATTATAATTCTACTATTGCTGAACGCAGGCAAAAAGACCGTGAATTCGGTAAAATGGTGAAGGAGGTCCTGAAAGAAAAAAAAGGTCATAAATATTAATATCAGACCGGTAAGCTATTTTCAGGAACATGCGATAAGTGATTCTTTACGGAATCCAGATCCTAAATCAATTTAACCACAGAGTTCACAGAGAAAAAACACGGAGGCCACAAAGTTTTTATAATA
>CAZEYY010000050.1:0-24887 GCA_964516485.1 uncultured Rikenellaceae bacterium | reverse complement strand
CAAGGGGATACAACTCTCCGGGGGAGAGCGCAGACGTACAGAAATTGCACGTGCCCTGGCCCTTAAGCCTAAGTTCATCCTGCTCGATGAACCCTTTGCAGGAGTAGACCCTATTGCAGTGGAAGATATACAGGAAATAGTATCAAAACTCAGGGAGAAAAACATAGGTATCCTTATTACCGACCACAACGTGCACGAGACTCTAACAATAACTGACAGAGCTTACCTTCTCTTTGAGGGACATATCCTGAAACAAGGCACTGCAGCACAACTTGCAGAAGATGAACATGTAAGAAAAGTCTACCTTGGGAAAAACTTTGAACTGCGCCGCTAACACATTCTATTTGTTTTCATTGGAAATTATTGTACTTTTGCGGAAATTTTTTTGACGCGGATGTGTCGTAATTGGTAGCCGAGCAAGACTTAGGATCTTGTGTCTTCGTGACGTGGGGGTTCGAGTCCCTTCATCCGCACAAACTGACAAAGCGCCCTCAAAATAATCCAGGGGGCGTTCTGGCGGTTTTTTTTAACAGAAATTAATTGTTACTGAAATGAATATCACCAGAGAAAACATTGATGACCTGAATGCCGTCCTGAAAGTAGAGATCAGCAAACCTGATTGGGATGAGAAAGTTGAAACTGTTCTCAGGGACTACAGGAAGAAAGCAAATATAAAAGGATTCCGCCCGGGAATGGTTCCGATAGGCCTTGTCCGCAAAATGTATGGTAAAGCTGTTCAGGTTGACGAAATAAACAAGCTTGTTACTGAAAGTATACAGAAATATATTTCTGACGAGAAAATAGAGATCCTCGGCGATCCGCTTCCAAAAATGGATGAACATGATCACCTTGACTTCGACACACAGGATAATTTCACTTTTTCATTTGAACTTGGCCTTGCACCTGCTTTCGAACTGAAGCTTTCAAAGAAAAACAAGGTCAGCTTCCATGAGATAATAATCGACGAAAAGATGAAGAATGATTATCTCAACAATTACACCAGGCGATTCGGGGAACTCAGAAAGGCTGATGCAATTGAGGATAAAGATCTTGTGAAAGGAAAAATTGAAGCTGCCGACGCAGATGGCAATGCACTTGCTGACGGACCTTCAGCTGAAGATACAACACTCGGTATTGATATTATCAAGGATGAAGAAATCAAAAAATCATTCCTCGGAAAGTCAACTGGTGATGTGCTCGTTTTCGATATAAAGAAAGCGTTCCCCAATGACAGTGAAGTTGGCGGACTGCTCAAAATAAAGAAGGAGGAAGCTGAAAAAATAAGCGGCGACTTCAGGTTTACAGTAAACGAGATAAACCGCTTCTACCCTGCAGAACTTAGCAAAGAACTCTTTGACAGGATCTATGGCGAAGGTGTCGTTGCTACTGAAGAGGAATTCATGAAGAAGCTTGAAGAAGAGATAGCTGCCAACCTTAAGAAGGAAAGTGATTATAAACTAATGCTCGACGTCAAGGACCTTGCACTCGATAAAACAGAGTTCAGCCTTCCGGAAGAGTTCCTGAAGAAATGGCTGCTCAGGGTCAATGACAAAACAACCGCAGAACAGATAGAATCAGAATTTGATTCTTTTCGCAAGGACCTTAAATGGCAGATAATCAAGAACAAGGTCGCAAAAGATAATGAGGTAAAAATTACCGAGGAAGAACTGCTGAAGGAAGCTGAAAATATCACCCGCTACCAGTTCCAGCAGTACGGACTGTTCTATGTAACTGACGAAAACATAGCAACTTATGCAAGGGAAACTCTTAAGCGTGAGGAGGATGCAAAAAGAATAGCTGACAAAGTGCTTGAAGAGAAAGTAATCGGTCTCCTTAAGGAAAAACTCAATATTGAAAACAAAAGCGTTACAGTAGAGGAATTTAATAAGCTTTTTGAATAAGGATCAGCACATTGCATGATCCCGGACGTTTTTTATTATCTTTGCTGTTCAATACTTTAATATAAGAAAAATGAATCTGCACGATGATTTTGGAAAATTTGCAAGAAGCAGGCATGGAGTAAGCAGCCTGTCACTGCATAAATATAGTTCGATCCTCGGAAGCTACATATCTCCGACAATCATTGAGGAACGCCAGCTCAACGTCGCTTCCATGGACGTGTTTTCACGCCTTATGATGGACAGGATAATCTTCCTGGGCCTCCCTATCGACGACTATGTGGCAAATATTATCCAGGCACAGTTGTTGTACCTCGATTCAGCTGATCCCGGAAAAGACATACAGATCTATTTCAATAGTCCGGGCGGATCAGTTTATGCCGGTCTGGGAATTTATGACACAATGCAGTACATCTCTGCCGATGTTGCAACAATATGCACAGGTATGGCCGCTTCCATGGGAGCAGTGCTCCTTACTGCAGGCACAAAAGGCAAGAGATCAGCCCTGAAGCACTCGAGGATTATGATACATCAGCCGATGGGTGGTGCTGAAGGTCAGGCCTCCGACATAGAAATAACTGTACGTGAGATAGTTAAGCTGAAAAAAGAATTATACGAGATAATTGCTCTCCACTCCGGTAATCCCTTCGAAAAGGTTGAAAAGGATTCCGACAGGGATCACTGGATGACCTCACAGGAAGCAAAGGATTATGGTATGATTGATGAGATTCTTCAGAAGACTCAAAAATAGAGCCGGTAATGGATAAATGTTCGTTTTGCGGAAGAACAAAGAAGGAAGTAAATATTCTTGTAGCAGGTCTCGAGGGGCACATCTGTGATCATTGTATTGAACAGGCCCATTCTATAATGACTGAGGAGCTCGGCAACAAGAAAAACCAGAAGTTCGATACGATTAACCTCCTCAAACCTTCTGAGATCAAAGCCTTTCTCGATAATTATGTTATTGGCCAGGACCTTGCAAAGAAAATAATCTCAGTCGCTGTCTATAACCACTACAAACGACTGATGCAGAAACCCGATAGCGAGGATATCGAGATTGAAAAATCTAATATCATCCTTGTGGGTGAAACAGGTACGGGCAAAACCCTGCTTGCAAGAACCGTTGCAAAAATGCTCCACGTTCCATTCACTATTGTCGATGCCACAGTTCTGACTGAAGCCGGTTATGTTGGGGAGGATATTGAAAGCCTGCTCACAAGGCTGCTTCAGAATGCCGACTACGACGTTAAGGCAGCTGAAAAGGGTATAGTATTCATTGATGAAATTGACAAAATCGCACGAAAAGGCGATAATCCTTCAATCACTAGGGATGTGTCGGGAGAAGGCGTTCAGCAGGGTCTTTTGAAACTGCTTGAAGGCTCAATAGTTAACGTTCCCCCGCAGGGAGGGCGCAAGCACCCCGAACAGAAAATGATTCCTGTTGATACAAAGAACATACTGTTTATTTGTGGCGGCGCATTTGAAGGAATAGAGAAGAAAATAGCATCTAGGCTTAACACTCAGATTGTCGGCTACGGCGCTTCAAAAATAAGGGATAAGGTCGATAAGGATAACCTGCTGCAATATATCGCACCCCAGGATCTCAGATCATACGGCCTCATACCAGAAATCATCGGACGCTTACCTGTACTTACACACCTCGATCCTCTCGACAGGAAAGCTCTCAGGGCAATTCTGACAGAACCAAAGAACGCTTTGATAAAGCAATATATAAAACTCTTCAAAATGGACGGTATCAATCTGACTTTCAGCGATGAGGTACTTGAATATATTGTTGACAAGGCTGTTGAATTCAAGCTCGGTGCACGAGGACTCAGATCGATATGTGAGGCTATAATGCTCGATGCAATGTATGAAATGCCATCAGAGAAAACCGACGAGCTTGAAATCACTACCGAATATGCCGCACAGAAACTTCAGCACATAAGCCTGAAGGTTCTTAAAGCTTCATAAAAGATATAAACCTGATTACCTTTTGAACTGATTATCAGAACAATAGTTTAGTTCAGTCTTTATTTTCTCTCATATATTATATATGAATATGGCAAAGGATTTGTTTCTGACTCCGGAAACTCCTCCTGCTCCTTGATTTTCCATATTCCACTGTCAATAACCGGGAAATAAATATCTGCCGGCGCCTTCCGGTGAACATGTGTAATATAAAGCCTGTCGGCAATAGCCATGAACTGGCGGTAGACACTGCCTCCGCCGATAATGAACACTTCCTCGCCATCGGGGCATTTTGCGAGTGCATCCTCAATTGAATATGCTGTAATTGAGCAATCTATGCATTCCTGAGGTATATCAGTCAAAACTATATTACGTCTGTTTGGCAAGGGTCGTTTTGGCAGTGACTCCCAGGTCTTTTTACCCATAATAACTGTTTTCCCGGTAGTTAACCGCCTGAAGCGTTTAAGATCTTCCGAAATTCTCCAGAGAAGCTCATTATCCTTGCCTATTCCCCAGTCATCCGATACTGCAACAATTATAGATATCATCCTTTTCACTTTTCTTAAATCTCATAGGTTAAACAGCAATATCTCCCTTGATATGGGGGTGAGACGTATAATTCACTAGTGAGAAATCCCCGAATCTGAAATTATTTATATCAGTCACATCAGGATTTATCTTCATTTCAGGGAGGGGATATGGCTCCCTTGTCAGCTGAAGCTTTACCTGATCAATATGGTTAAGATAGATATGGGCATCGCCCAGTGTGTGAACAAAATCACCCGGCTTAAGTCCTGTCACCTGGGCCACCATCATTGTAAGAAGCGCATAAGAAGTAATGTTGAAGGGGACACCGATAAAAATATCAGCGCTTCTCTGGTAAAGCTGGCAAGAGAGTTTGCCGTCGGCAACATAGAACTGGAACAGGAGATGACACGGTGGAAGTGCCATCCTGTCAAGGTCTCCGACGTTCCATGCACTTACAATATGTCTTCTCGAATCAGGATTTTTGCGTATGCTCTCAATCACTGCAGCCAGCTGGTCGATCTTTTTTCCACCCTCAGCCGGCCACGATCGCCACTGATAGCCATATACCGGCCCCAGATTCCCCTCTTTGTCAGCCCACTCATTCCATATACTTACACCGTTATCTGTCAGGTACTTAGTGTTCGTGTTCCCTGAAATAAACCACAGCAGTTCATGAATTATTGATTTCAGATGCAGTTTCTTTGTTGTCATTACGGGGAAACCATTTTCAAGGCTGAAACGCATCTGATAGCCAAACACACTTATTGTCCCGGTACCTGTCCGGTCAGCTTTCCTGGTTCCCTTATCAAGCACATGTTCAAGTAAATCAAGATATTGCCTCATAATTTATTTTTCTACTGCACCTGCGTAATAATTGCCGCATAACCTCCACCGGGGGCCAGATGAATCTTCATCTTTTCACCCGACCGTACTGTTACAACCATGTGTTTGTAATCTTCAGCATGCCTGTCGGCATTTATCCCGTCCTGGAAGATCTCCATTTTGTAGCTTCCGGCAGGGAGGAATGAAAGATCAAGGTCGAGATCACGGCTTTTCCAGTCGGTCAGGGCTCCCAGGTACCATTCCCTGCCTGAACGCCTGGCAAGAAGGAGATAATCGCCTACCTTTGCATCAAGTACCTTTATATCATCCCATACAACGGGTATCTTTGTTATAAATCCCGTTGTTTCAGGCTCCTTAATGTAATTTGTAGGTGTATCGGACAGCATCTGAAGCGGACTTTCAAATACCACATACAGCGCTACCTGGTGTGCCCGTGTACCCTGGCTTTCAGGCCTTGTGAACTTCGGAGTGAAGTTGGCACTGTCCATGTTGACCATCGCTCCAGGTGTGTAATCCATAGGCCCGGCAACCATTCGTGTGAATGGAAGCGTCACATCATGATCCGGATTGATGTCCCTGCTCCATTTATTGTTTTCCATTCCCTTGACCCCCTCCCTGGTGAGGGCATTTGGCCAGGTAATATTAATTCCGTCGGGCTTGTATGCTCCATGGAAATCAATGAGCATGTGATGTTTAGCTGATTTTTCAATAGCCTCCTGGTAGAAATTCACTATCTTCTGATCGTCCCTCTGCATGAAATCGACCTTAATCCCTTTCACACCCCATTTCTCCCAAAGTGGCAAGGCCTCGTCTATCTTATCCCATAATGAGTTCCAGACTACCCACAGTATAACTCCCACATTCCTGCTTTCAGCATAACGGCAAACCTCCTCAACATTTATCTCAGGCACCAGTTTCATAACATCGCCAAGAACATACCAACCCTCATCAAGGATAATGTATTCTATGCCATTTGCTGATGCAAAATCGATGTAATATTTGTAAGTTTCATTATTAATACCTGCCCTGAAATCAACTCCGCTGATGTTGTTTGCGTTCCACCAGTCCCAGGCAACCTGTCCAGGCTTTATCCATTTTGTATCTTCAATTTTACATGGAGCTGCCAGTTTGAGAACAAGATCATTTTCAGCAAGTTTCGAGTCGTTTTTTGCAACGACAAATGCTCTCCAGGGGAAGGTTCTTGTTCCCGTTGTTAAAGCAATGAAAGGCTTTGTTTTAGATACAAACAGATTGCGGTCCTGCCTGAGTTCCTCACTTTCAGGATATTTTGGCCATACTCCGGTGAATTTTCCGTTCATATTTCCCCTGAGCCACATTCCGGGGTAATCTTCAATTCCTGCTTCGGTTATCAGAACATCTGTCCCGCTAACCTGAAAAAGAGCCGGAAGGCTGGCAAGATGCTTCTCACCTAATGTATCTGCAAGGAACGATATATATGTCCTTTCATTGTGCGACATGAAGCTTTCCTCGAGCGGATAAAATGAATGTGTTCCCCCAGGGAAGGCCAGGTCGGCAGTTTCATTCAGAACTGTTATTTCACCATCAATTGCTGTTCTGAACCTGTATGCAAATCCGTCGTCAAATACCCTGAATTCAATAATGGTTCCTGAAGAAAAAACAAGTTCAAGCTGGTTACAGACACTTGCAATTTCCGATCGTTTTGTAGGAACAACAGGTCTTATTGTCTCTGTTATTTTTTTCACAGATGCCTTTCTTATCCTGTCCTTTAATGCTGGTAAGGTACCTGTTGTCAGTTCCATTGAAGTATTTCCGGAAGCAAGCAGATCCTTTCCTTCGTATGTCGCCTTCCAGCTGAACTGACTGTCTTTTGTGACAGCTATAACAAGCTTCCCGTCAGGCGAGGTAACTTTATAATCCTTTGCTGAAACGACAGCTGCAATACATAAAAGCATTGCCGGTAAGAAGAATCTTTTAATCATGACTTAAATTTTGTTAGCAGGAGTATTACGGAAGTATTTCTACTTTTTTTTCTTTTTCTTCCGTTTTTCAATTTCATCCCTGATGCCTGCAGCTCTTTCATAATCTTCTGTTTTTACAGCTTCATCAATCATTTTATAGAGCTCTTCATCGGTTGACGAATCATATTTTGTGGCTTCAGGTTCAAGAATGCTTTCAACGGATGAATCAGGTATAAGGTCTGAGGATGAAGGATTTACAGTTATCCCAGCTTTGTCAAGGATATCTTCGGTGATATATACCGCACATCCGAACCTCAGGGCAAGTGCAACAGCATCAGATGTACGGCTGTCAATTGTAATTTCCTTCTCTCCGTTGTTGCAGATAAGCTTTGAATAGAACACGCCCTCTTCAAGCTTGTAAATGAACACTTCAAGAACAGATATCCCGAACTCATCTGCAAACATTTTAAAAAGGTCATGAGTAAGGGGACGCGGCGGATTAAGGTTTTCAAGCTTGATCACTATTGCCTGGGCTTCAAAGCCGCCGATAATTATCGGAATTCTCCTGTCGCCTTTCTCTTCATTCAGTATCAGGGCATAAGCTCCTGACTGAGTCTGACTGTAGGAAATACCCATCACTTTTAACCTGACTCTCTTCATATCAACATATTACAAACCTTATCCGAAAAAGTTCCGGTATATCAAACAAATATAAATATTATCGCAGTATCACGGGGGATGCTGACTTCTTTTTTATTAACACGGAATTAAGAAGCAATAAATCAGCTTTGCATATTCTGCTTATGCTGTATCAAACTGAAAAAAAGTATCATCCGGTTTGAAAATTGCTTATTTTATGTATCTTTGCAGTCCGATTTAAAATAAATCCGTCAGGGGCAGGTGAAGTTATATGGTTTATTTCCATATACGCCTCACGGAGTAACTAAAAAGTAAAACGAAATGTACGCAATCGTAGAAATTGCCGGACAGCAATTTAAAGTTGAGGAAGGTCAGAAGATTTTTGTTCACCGTCTCGAAGCAGAAGAGGGATCAGTTGTTGAGTTCGACAAAGTGCTCCTCATTGACAATGACGGAAACATTACTGTTGGCGAACCTGTTGTTGCCGATTATGTTGTTGATGGTCACGTACTCCAGCACATGAGAGCTGACAAGGTGATTGTTTTCAAGAAGAAAAGGAAAAAAGGCTACAGGATTAAGAATGGTCATCGCCAGAACATGACTCATGTTGAGATAGTCAGCATTGGTCCGAAAGGCGCTCCAAAAAAAGCAGTTAAGAAAGCTGAACCAAAGGCTGCAGAACCAAAAGCTGAAGCTCCTGCAAAAGCAAAGAAGGCAGCTGCTAAAAAAGCAGAACCGGTAACAGAGGAAGCTCCTGTAAAAAAAGCAACAGCAAAAAAGACAGCTGAGAAAAAACCTGCAGAAAAGAAACCTGCAGCTAAGAAAGCAGCAAAAAAAGAATAAGGAAAACAAGTAAAGATCTTTAAAAATAAAGAATTATGGCACACAAAAAAGGAGCGGGTAGCTCACGTAACGGACGCGACTCACAGAGCAAAAGGCTTGGTGTGAAGCTTTTCGGAGGCCAGACAGCTAAAGCAGGCAACATAATTGTCCGCCAGAGGGGAACAAAACATAATCCCGGGCTTAACGTAGGCCTTGGCAAAGACCATACTCTCTTTGCTCTCACTGACGGAGAAATTGAATTCAAAAGAAGAAAAGACAATAAAACATACGTTTCGGTAAAGCCGGTAACTGAATAGTCTTGATCTTACAGGAAATAAACTCCTGAAATCTTTTTCAATACAGGAAAATATTTACAGTAGTTTTAATAATTTTGGTGCAGGCTCTGAGCAGCCTGCATTTTTTTTAATATACTCCTTACTATGCTTACACTTAACCAGATCCGTGAAGACAGGGATTTCATCATTGAAAGACTTAAAATAAAAAATTTCAATGCCTCAGAAATTATTGCCAATATTATTGTGCTTGATACCAGAAGAAGGGAAATCCAGACAAAGACCGATGCTCTGCAGAATGAAATGAACCTGATATCCAAAGAGATAGGCTCACTCATGAAAGCGGGAAAAAAGGATGAGGCTGAAGCTGCCAAGCAGAAAACCTATACTCTGAAAGATGAAATCAGGACACTGTCGGAAAAAACCGGCCCCATTGAAGCCGACCTTAAAAATGAACTTGTAAAACTTCCGAACCTGCCTCACTCATCTGTAAATCCAGGCAAAAGCGCCGAGGATAATGTTACAGTTAAACAGGGAGGTGTTATACCTGAGCTATCGGGTGACGCCCTTCCTCACTGGGAACTTATTAAAAAATATGATATTATCGATTTCGATCTTGGAATAAAGCTCACTGGTGCAGGCTTTCCGGTTTACCTGGGAAAGGGCGCAAAGCTTCAGAGAGCGCTGATCAGCTTCTTCCTCGATGAAGGAACAAAAGCAGGCTACAGGGAAGTGATGCCACCCATTGTTGTTAATGAGGATTCAGGCTTCGGCACCGGGCAGCTTCCCGACAAGGAAGGACAGATGTACCATGTGACTGCCGATAATTTCTATATGATACCAACAGCCGAGGTCCCGGTTACAAACATTTACAGGGATGTCATACTCAGTGCTGATGTTCTTCCGGTGAAGAATATAGCCTACACTCCATGTTTCAGAAGGGAGGCCGGCTCCTGGGGAGCTCATGTAAGAGGCCTCAACAGGCTGCATCAGTTCGATAAGGTGGAGATAGTCCGGATTGCCCACCCCGATCATTCATACGAATCGCTTCAGGAAATGGTGAACCATGTTGAAAGCCTCGTTTCGAAACTTGAACTCCCTTACCGGATAATAAGACTATGTGGTGGCGACATGTCATTTACTTCTGCACTTACATACGACTTTGAGGTATGGTCAGCAGCACAGAAACGCTGGCTTGAGGTAAGTTCGGTATCAAACTTCGAATCTTTCCAGGCAAACAGACTGAAGTGCAGGTTCAGGGATAAGGGCGACAAGCAGACAAGGCTTGTTCATACACTTAACGGAAGCGCCCTTGCACTGCCAAGAATCGTTGCAGCTATCCTCGAGAATAACCAGACCGTGGAAGGTATCAGAGTGCCGGAGATCCTCAGGAGCTACACCGGCTTTGATCTTATTAACTGACCATCCGGGCCCGGACAGGTACAAATCAGATGAGCAACAGCAAAATCTCATACCTGTATGCAATAATTGCCGTACTCTTCTGGGCTACAGTTCCCACTGCCTTCAAAATAAGTCTGGGTGAACTGGGAATTCTGCAAATGCTTACGATTGCTTCTATAACATCAGCAGTTGTATTGTTTGTCATAATCCTTGCCCGTGGAAAAACATCATTGATATTCAGCTCCGGCAGGAAGGAGCTCCTCAGCTCAGCCCTGCTGGGGCTAATAAATCCCACAATTTATTATCTGATTCTCCTCAGGGCATATTCCCTCCTGCCCGGACAGGTAGCTCAGCCTCTAAATATGATCTGGCCTGTAATACTTGTCTTTCTTTCTGTTCCACTGCTGCGGCAGAAAATTGCAAAGAAAAGCTACCTCGCCCTTGCAATAAGTTTCATTGGAGTATATGTAATTTCATCACAGGGCAGGTTGTTTCAGCAGAGCAATGTCAACCTTACTGGAGTGCTTCTGGCATCAGGCAGTTCTGTTTTCTGGGCATTTTATTTTATCCTTAATGTCAGGGATAAAAGGGATGAGGCAGTTAAACTATTCCTGAATTTCCTTTTTGGCTCTGCGTATCTTATTGTATTAATGTCACTTACCGGACAATGGAACATCAAACCGGGATTCCCCGGCATAGCCGGATCAATATATATCGGCTTATTTGAAATGGGGTTGACTTTTTTCTTCTGGCTGAGAGCCCTGCAGCTGGCTCCTTCAACTGATAAAGTGAGCAATCTTGTTTACCTTGCTCCATTTTTTTCACTTATTTTTCTCCATTTTATAATACATGAACCTGTATATTATACTACTCCACTTGGACTGATGTTTATTATAGCCGGCATTTTTATCCAGAATTATAAAACAAAAAAAGTTGTTTAACCGTTATATTTGCACAATTGGATGCTAAATTAATTTCCCGGTTAAGATGAAAAGCAGTTATTTCTTAGTCCTTGCTCTCCTGATTGTCCTGATGACAGCCTGTGAAAAGAAGGAGGATCCTGTTCCTGATCTTCCTACAGAAGATGAGGCGGCAAGGGATGCCCTTTACAGCATAATGAAGACCTATTATCTCTGGTACAAGGACATGCCTTCGGTTAAAAAGGAGGACTATGCCGATCCTTATGAACTTCTTGAGGCTATGAGATACAGGAAGCTCGACAGGTGGAGCTATATTCAGACTTACCAGGATTATCTTGACCAGGTATCGGCTACCTTTGTCGGACATGGAATAAGAATAGGACTTGACCAGAACAATAAGACAAGAATAGCCCAGATCTACAATAAATCACCAATGTACAGCCTTGGTGTAAGACGCGGCTGGATAATCAAAAAACTTAACGGTACAGAACTGGCTCCGATTTTCATTTCCGGCGATGGCACTGCATACAACGCACTAATTGGAAAATCAGAAGCTGGTATCACAAATACCTTCCTTTTTGAAACTCCCGAAGGCAAAGATTCCACTATTACAACAACAAAGGCAACGTTTACATTAAATACTGTGCTGCTGTATGATACTCTTCACCTGAAAACAGGCATCACGGGTCATCTGGTATTTGAACAGTTTGTTGAGCCATCCAAGGCAGAGCTTGAAACGGCATTCGCATATTTCCAGGCCAATAATGTCAAAGATCTGATAGTTGACCTCAGGTACAACGGAGGAGGAAACCTTACTGTATTGCAAAGCCTTGCAGCACATATAGCAGGAAGCTCAAAATACGGGGAGCCCTTTCTGACACTTTCACATAATGACCAGAATATAGCTCGTGACAAGACCTACACCTTCGCCACCGTGGCTTCTTCAGTCGCATCAAAGAAAATGGTTGTAATTACAACAAGATCAACAGGTTCAGCAAGCGAAGATCTTATAAACGGTTTAAAGCCCTTCATGGAAATCACAACTATCGGCGATACAACAAACGGTAAACCGGTGGGAATGTACGGGTTTAAACACAAGGAGCTCTACTATTACTGGCCGATATCATTTGAGCTTCTGAACACTATGGGACAGGGTGATTTTTATGACGGATTCGCACCTAAAAAATATGTTATGGATGATATTACCCATGACTGGAATGACAGAGGTGAATATTGCCTGAAGGAGGCAATTTACTATCTTGAAAATGGCAGCGTTTCATCGAAAGGTGAATATCAGTACCGGAGAGCCACTCAATTCGATGAGAGCAACAGCAAACCCGAGAATCTTTACCTGATAGAAAATAATTAATAAAATCCTTCATTTTGAAGGCAAAAGCCACAGAAAGGATAATTCTGGGAATCGACCCGGGAACAAACATCACTGGATATGGTGTGATAAAAGCCATTGGGAATGTTCCGGAACTAATTGCCATTGGTGCAATTGATCTGTCAAAATATGACGACCACTATGTGAAGCTGAAACATATTTTTGACCGTGTCACAGGAATCATTGATGAGTATCATCCTGATGAGCTGGCAATTGAAGCTCCTTTTTACGGGAAAAATGTTCAGTCGATGCTGAAGCTGGGCAGAGCACAGGGAGCAGCAATTGCTGCTGCCCTTTCAAGGTCGCTTCCTATTTTTGAATATGCACCCAGGAAAATCAAGATGTCAATAACAGGCCAGGGAGCTGCATCGAAGGAACAGGTTGCCTCAATGCTTATGAATATTCTTCGTTTCAGGCTTAATGAAACAAAACTCGATGCAACAGACGGCCTTGCCGCAGCGCTCTGTCATTTTTACCAGACAAATAATCCCGTTGCTGAAAAAAGCTTCAACAGCTGGAAAGACTTCTTGAATAAAAATCCAAAAAGAGTCAGGCGCCAATAGTTCTCAGGCGGGGGCAAAAGCCAGAGCAGCAACACTTACCTTAACGCCTTCAGCCTTAAGAACCTCATTAACACATGATTCCATTGTTGATCCTGTAGTTATCACATCGTCTATTATCAAAACATGTCTGCCTGCCAGCTCTTCAGGCTTGTCAACACTGAAGATGCCTTCAACATTTAACCACCTTTCGTACCTTGTCCTCTTTGTCTGGGTGGCAGATGCCGACTTCCGCGAAAGAATGTTTTTATCACACCGTATACCTGTAGCCTGTGACAGGCCTTCAGCAATTAGTTCACTCTGGTTAAATCCCCTTGCTCTTCTTTTTGAAGGATGAAGCGGTACCGGTAGAATCAGGTCGATATCCTTTATAAAGTCAGATGAGATGAGAGTTGAACCGTATATTCTTCCCAATTCCGGCCCAAGCTCCTTAATGCCTTTATATTTCAGATTGTGGATCAGGTTCCTTATCCTGCTTCCCCTGTTGTAAAATGAAAATGCCGCTGCCGAATCTATCCGGCACCTTCCCCAGAATACCTTTTCAAGCGGATTGTCCATCAGATCATGATAACCTGTTCTCGGAATCTCCACAAAACACTCAGTGCATATCAGGTATTCATTGCGTAAAAGATGATTTCCGCATCCGTAACATACACGCGGAAAAAGCAGACTCAGAAAGTCATCAATCAGATCATAAAACCATTTCATGCAGCGAGCACGGTAATTTCAGTAAAGTTACTGAATTATCGGTGAATGCAATACCCTGGTTAAGATTATCCTAGAGCCTGACCTTGCTGTTTATATTTGCAGCGATCTGACGGAATTCGTCCTGAGAGAATTTCAGCTTTGGATTCCTGAAATTAATATCTTCCATGCTGTCCATCGGGACAAGATGTATGTGAGCATGAGGAACTTCCAGCCCAAGAACTGCAACTCCCACGCGATTGCACGGATAGGCTGCTTTTATGGCTGCAGCCACTTTTTTCGAAAAAACAATCATGCCTGAAAGCTCATCATCAGAGAGATCAAAGATATAATCAGTCTCTTTCTTTGGAACAACCAGCGTATGGCCGGCTTTCAGGGGATTGATATCAAGGAAAGCAAAATAATTATCATCCTCAGCTACCTTGTAGCAGGGAATTTCACCGTTAATAATCCTTGTAAATATTGTTGCCATGGCCTTATATTGAAATTTCAACAATTTCAAACGGAATAACTCCTGAAGGAACTTTTATCTGAACAACATCCCCAACCTTTTTCCCGATAATACCCTGTGCAATGGGCGAACTAACAGCTATCTTCCCCTGCTTCAGATTTGCTTCACTCTCAGGAACAAGCTGGTAAACCATCACACTGTTATTAGTCTTGTTTTTGATCGTAACCTTACTAAGTATACGGATTGTGGAGTTATCAATTTTGGATTCATCAATAATTCTTGAACGGGCAACAAGGTCTGCAAGCTTGTTTATTTTCATTTCAAGCATACCCTGTGCCTCCTTGGCTGCAGCATATTCAGCATTTTCTGACAGGTCACCCTTATCCCTTGCTTCAGCTATCTGCTTCGAAATAGATGGCCGTTCTACTGTTCTGAGCTGATCAAGCTCATCCTTCATTTTCTTAAGGCCTTCTTCAGTCACATAAATCAAATCTGACATCTTTCTCTTCTCTTATGATTAAAAAACAAGAAGAATTCCGGCTTTTGCCGGAACTCTTCAGAACAAATATACAAAATTATTTTACAAATTACAAATAAGAATACTGAAATAAAGTGTTTTACAACAGGTAATTAAGCAACCTTCTGCCTTATTTGTACTTTTTTGCTCCCTGTTTGGTCCTTGCCTTGTTGCTTTTTTTCTTTGCCTTGTCCCTCGCAGCTGTATCTTTCTGGTTCTGCTTCATACGTGCCTGGACATCAGCCGATTGTATTTCAAAGGATCTCTTTCTTGTTTCCTTGCTTCCATCCTTGACGGCTTTTTTCTTTTCCTGTTCTTTTTTGTCCTGTTTCTTCTGGGCCTTTTTTGCTTTTCTTGGCTGCATCAAAACAGTAACGGCTGTTTCATTAGTCACCGGGACGGCAGCAATGATCCCTGTGCCTGCTGAAAATGCCAGAAGCAGTGTCGCAATCTTTAATAATCCTGGTCGTCTCATCAGTAATAAATATAATAAAATCCGGTTAAGCACCGTTTTTAACCTGCTTCGTATTAATTTAGCAGCCAAATAAATATTCCGGTGACTCATATATCAAAAATAGCTTTTTTTTTACTTGCCTTCCTGCTTCCCGGAACTTTATCTTCATGTAAAAAAAGCAGGAATGAGGTCATTCCCGATGTTTATGTTGACTTTACAATTGATCTTAATGATCCGGAATTTGTTATTCTGAACACGTTCGGAGAAAATGTCTATGTAAATGAAAACACAAATAACTTCGGGTCAAGAGCTGCCGGTTTTGCACGCAACGGCATAATAGTCCACTCAGGTGTTGATGAGTTTTTTGCTTACGACCGCACCTGTCCGCATGACTATGCTGAAAACGGCACAATAGTAAAAGTCAAGATTGATCCGGAGAATCCCCTTTCAGCTATATGCTCTGTCTGCGGTACACAATATGCCCTGCCGGTAAACGGGACACCTGCAGATGGTCCTGGCAGGTATCCGCTGAAGAATTACAGGACAAGCTTTGACGGCAGGTGGCTCCGGGTATGGAACAACTATTAATACCTGTAATGTTCTGGTTTATAAGGACCTGTAACCGGAACGCTTATATAATCAGCCTGCTCCGTTGATAGTTTTGTCAGCCTTACTCCAAGCTGATCGAGATGCAGGCGTGCCACCTCTTCATCAAGATCTTTAGGAAGCCTGTAAACACCAACCTTATAATTCTTTTTCCAGAGATCTATCTGTGCAAGTGTCTGATTGCTGAATGAATTGCTCATGACAAATGACGGATGTCCTGTTGCGCAACCAAGATTTACAAGCCTTCCTTCTGCCAGCATGAATATTGCATGACCATCCTGGAAAAGATATTTGTCGACCTGTGGCTTGATATTTATCTTGCTCACACCTTTCATTTCGTTGAGTTTGTCAACCTGTATCTCATTGTCAAAGTGACCGATATTGCAAACAATAGCCTGGTCTTTCATCTTTTTCATGTGCTCAAGGGTTATCACATCCCTGTTTCCTGTTGCGGTGACATAAATATTGCCCTCAGGAAGTGCATCTTCAACTGTCTTCACTTCAAATCCTTCCATTGCAGCCTGCAGGGCGCATATCGGATCTATTTCAGTAACAATAACCCTTGCACCGTAAGCTTTCATTGACCTTGCGCAGCCTTTTCCAACATCTCCGTAACCGCATACAACAACCACTTTTCCGGCGATCATTACATCAGTTGCCCTTTTAATACCATCAGCCAGCGATTCACGGCAGCCATACAGGTTATCGAACTTTGATTTTGTAACCGAGTCATTAACATTTATAGCCGGAACAAGAAGCTCACCGTTTTCAAGCATCTGGTATAACCTGTGAACACCTGTTGTTGTCTCCTCAGATATTCCCCTGAGACCTTCAACAACCCTGTGCCATTTACCGGGTTCTTTTACAAGCAGTTCTTTAAGAGTGTCAAGTATAATACTTTCTTCCCTCGACTCGGCTTTTTTGTTAAGAACTGTAGCATCCTTTTCAGCTCTGAAACCAAGATGCACAAGGAGTGAAGCATCGCCGCCATCGTCAACAATGAGGTTTGGACCTTTACCCCCGGGGAATGAAAGTGCCTGTGCAGTGCACCACCAGTATTCCTCAAGAGTCTCACCCTTCCATGCAAATACAGGTATGCCTGCAGCAGCTATTGCGGCAGCGGCATGGTCCTGTGTTGAAAATATGTTGCAGCTTGCCCAGCGAACATCTGCGCCAAGCTCAGCAAGTGTTTCAATAAGTACGGCTGTCTGCACTGTCATGTGAAGAGAACCTGTTACCCGTGCTCCCTTCAATGGTTTCTCTGCTGAATATTTCTTCCTTATTGCCAGAAGACCAGGCATTTCCTTTTCAGCTATCTCTATTTCTTTCCTTCCGAAATCAGCAAGTGTGATATCTTTTACTTTGTACTGCATAGTGTCGACAATTACGCTCATATTACTGTTTTTTTAAGGCTGCAAAGATAATAAAAATAAATATTATTTTCTGAATATTCTGAGTGTATCCGCCTTGTCAACTGCCATCTGTGCAGCAAGTTTCTGAACTGTCTCAAACTTCCTTTCATCCCTGAGCCTCTTAATGAATGAGACAGTTATTGTTTCTCCATAGATGTCTCCCTCAAAATCGAGTATGTTAACTTCTATACTCCTCATATCTGCAGCGCTGTTTACTGTCGGGTTGGTTCCTATGCTCAGCATGCCGGGATAATTCCTGCCGCCCGACAGGACTTCAGTTGCATACACTCCGTTTGCAGGAATCAGTTTATGCGGATCGGTTTTTATATTGGCCGTTGGATATCCAATATATCTTCCCAGCTTTCTCCCTTCAACCACCTGACCTGCAAGAGAATAAGCATACCCCAGAAGCTGACCAGCCTCTTCTATTCTTCCCGAAAGCAGGGCTTCCCTTATCTGGGTTGAACTGACTGGCCCTTTTCCGGTTTCAAATCCGGCTACTCTTTCAACTGTGAAGTCCAGTTTTTCAGCACACATTTGTATTGTTTCAAAATCGCCGCTGCCCTTCCTTCCAAAATGATGATCATAACCCACAATTAGATGACGTGTATGAAGCCTGCCTGCAAGGTAATCCCTGATGAAATCACATGCCTCAATCCTGCTGAAAGCCTTGTCAAAATCAATAACTATAAGATGATCAATACCTGAGCCTTCAAGGAGTTTTATCTTCTCATCCATTGTTGTCAGGAAAAACAGGTTCAGGTGATCCTTTTCAAGCACAAGTCGCGGATGAGGTGAAAATATTATAGCAACCGACTCACCATCAATCTCTTTTGCCTTTTTTGTAAGCTGAAGAAGCAAGGATTTATGCCCTGTATGCACACCGTCAAAAATTCCCAGTGTAACAACCGGCGATTTAATATTCAGACCGTTAAAACCCTTGTGCAATATCATCGCTTCTGTTTGGAATGTAAAAATAGTAAAGG
This sequence comes from uncultured Rikenellaceae bacterium, assembly GCA_964516485.1. Classification (GTDB taxonomy): domain Bacteria; phylum Bacteroidota; class Bacteroidia; order Bacteroidales; family VadinHA17; genus LD21. The sequence goes on along the minus strand of CAZEYY010000050.1, from coordinate 6,554 downwards.
TGAGAAATACAGAACAATATATGGGTTTGTTTTTGTATTTTTATGAAGATAATAAAGCCTTTAAATCTGATGAAGTCCGGAGGTTTCTATAATTCCGATCCCTGGCTCAAGCCTTATGCGGGTGTTATAAATGCCCGGATAAACAAGTGTATATCAAGGGAAGAGAGCCTTATTGTAAATTCTTCTCTTGCAGATTTTGCACTTGGTCATTTATATTACGGACTGCATCATGATAAGGAAAAATGGATCTTCAGGGAATGGGCTCCAAATGCAAAGTCTTTGTATCTCACCGGCAGCTTTAACAACTGGAATGAGACAACTGAATATAAGCTAAACCGGATAAACAGTCATGGCGACTGGGAGATAATACTTAATGAGGAGGCGCTCCATCACAAGGATCTTTTCAAACTATCAGTGCACTGGCAGGGCGGAAGCGGTGAACGTATCCCGTCGTATGCAAACAGGGTTGTACAGGATGATATAACCAAGATCTTCAGCGCTCAGGTATGGGCTCCCGGGAAAAGCTACAAATGGGAAAATGACAACTTCCAGGGCCTGAAAACAGCGCCAATCGTATATGAGGCCCATGTAGGAATGGCCACCGAAGATGAAAAAGTTGGTTCATACCGGGAATTTGCCGATAATGTCGTTCCATTAATAAAGGAATCAGGGTATAATACAATACAACTCATGGCAATCCAGGAACATCCTTTCTATGGTTCCTTTGGTTACCACGTTTCAAGCTTCTTCGCTGCTTCATCAAGATTCGGCACTCCTGAAGATCTTAAATATCTGATAGATACTGCTCATAAAGCCGGTCTTGCCATAATTATGGATCTTGTTCATTCACATTCTGTAAGCAATGTTACAGAAGGTCTGGCTCTTTTTGATGGTTCACCTGGCCAGTATTTCCATACAAATGACCGTCGTGTGCACCGCGCCTGGGATTCCCTCTGCTTCAATTATGGTAAGGATAACGTGCTGCATTTCCTGTTGTCAAACTGCCGTTACTGGCTCGATGAGTACAGGTTCGACGGTTTCAGGTTTGACGGTATTACAAGCATGATCTATTTTGATCACGGTCTCGAAAGAAACTTTACATCGTACAACGAGTATTTTGACGGTAACCAGGATGAAGATGCCCTCACTTACATTTATCTTGCCAATAAGCTGATTCATGAGATTAAACCAGCTGCTATTACAATTGCCGAGGAGATGAGCGGGATGCCAGGACTGGCCGCGCCAATCGGGAAAAAAGGATTTGGTTTTGACTACAGGCTGTCAATGGGGGTGCCTGACTTCTGGATCAGGCTTGTAAAAGAAACTCCTGATGAATACTGGGACACCGGAAAACTTATGTATGAGCTTACAACACACAGGCCTGAGGAGAAAATAATTTCTTACTGCGAATCACATGACCAGGCTCTTGTAGGTGACAAAACCCTCATCTTCAGGATGCTGGATGCTGAAATGTACACCGGGATGCATAATGATTATCACAGCTTCCCGATGGACAGGGGAATAGCGCTTCACAAAATGATAAGGCTTATAACATTCAGCACTTCAGCAGGAGGCTACCTGAATTTCATGGGAAATGAATTCGGTCATCCTGAATGGATCGATTTCCCGCGCGAAGGAAATAACTGGAGCTATAAATATGCCAGAAGGCAGTGGAGTCTTCCGGAAAACAAGGACCTTAAGTATCATTTTTTGTCCCTGTTCGATAAAAAAATGCTAAGCCTGCATAACGAGTACAGATTGCTTGACAACTGCAACCTTGTAAGGATATATGAAAATAACCATGACAAGGTAATCGCTTACATGCGGGGTGACTTTCTGTTTGTCTATAATTTTCACCCGGTTAACTCATTTACTGATTACGGAATACCCGTACAGGGGAAATTCAAAATCATGCTTGACACTGATGATGCCGGGACAGGAGGATTTAACAGGATAGACAGGTCAACAGTGTACCTGAGCATAAAAAAAGCAGAGAGGAACATAATCAATGCTCCCCTCTACCTTTATCTTTACCTGCCTTCCCGTACAGCCATTGTCTTTAAACGGCTGGCTGTAAGAAAAGCCACCGATATCTGATACTAGTCAATCCACCTCAGCAGATAGAAATCCTGCCTGTGAGGCAGATCGGGATGTTTCGGATATAACCTTATTCCATAATAGAAGGAGCCTGCCCTTTCCGGAACCAGGACAGCCCTGTAAAGGCATTTCCCTGCCTTGCAGCTTACAAGTTTGAATTCCTTGCTGTCGACATATTTATATTCCCCATTCTTTCCAAGCCTTGTGATAATAAATTCCACCCCTACATTTTCCCTCGGGAGGTTCTTGACATGAAGAGCTATTTCAGCCTTGTAGTCATGACCTGATTTATAAATATTGTCATCTGTCTTTTCAAAGCTGTAATTAATAACCTCTATATTATCCCATTCTGCAATCAGCCTTGATTTCCAGGCTGCAATTTCCTTGGCCTTCTCAAATTCATTCTGTATGAGCTTCTTATGTCTTTCTGCAAGCTTATTGTAATACTTCTCGTAATAATCGTCAATCATCCTGCGCATAGTAAACTCAGGGGCAATTCTTACCATTGTGTTCTTGACCCTGCTAATCCATTCAGACGGAACTCCCTGGTCATTAAATGAATAATAAGCCGGAATGATCTCATATTCAAGCATGTTATAAATAGTCTCAGCATCGACGTCATCCTGCAGATCCTGGTTTTCATAGGTCCGGTTTTCAGGTAGGGCCCATCCGGCAAATGCATGATAGCCTTCAACCCACCAGCCATCGAGAACACTGAAATGTATTGTCCCGTTCATAACGGCTTTCTCCCCACTTGTTCCTGAGGCTTCAAGAGGCCTTGTAGGGGTATTGAGCCATATATCGACACCTCTGACAAGGTATTTTGCAAGCTCAATGTCATAGTTCTCAAGAAAGATAACCTTGCCTTCAAACCGCGGCATCTGTGATATTTCAAATATCCTTTTTATAAGGTCCTGACCGCCTCCGTCGTGCGGATGTGCCTTTCCGGCATAAATGAACTGCACGGGCTTATCGGGATTGTTGACAAGCCTGTCGAGCCTGTCCAGATCGCGGAACAGAAGAGCTGCTCGCTTGTATGTGGCAAACCTCCGGGCAAAACCTATTGTAAGTGCCTTTTCATCAAGATGAGTGCTTATATTAAGAAGCGTCCTGGGGCTGACATGCTTCTCCATCATGTCTGACTGCAGTCTTTTTCTGATATGCTCAAAGAGTGATTTCTTCAATCCTTTTTTGATGTCATAAATCCTCTTATCGTCAATTGTATACAGTTTCTCCCAAAGGTCCCTGTTCGACTGGTCAAAATTATCTGAGCCTGTAAGTTCCCTGTAAACAGCCCTCAATTCCGGTGCAGTCCATGTTGGATGATGCACTCCGTTTGTGACATGCCCGATGAAGATCTCCTCTTTGAGATAGCCCGGCCAGAGTTTATTGAACATCCCCCTGCTTACTTTTCCATGAAGCTTGCTGACACCGTTAACTTCCTGTGACATTCTTGTTGCAAGGTAGCTCATATTGAACTTCCTGTCACTGTCACTGTCGCACTGTCCGAGAGCCATAAGCTCAGCCCACGAGATATTAAGCCTGCTGTGATAGTGTGAAATATATTTACGAAGCAGGTCCTCTTCAAATGCATCATGACCTGCAGGAACCGGTGTATGAGTTGTGAAAAGTGTTGAAGACCTTACAACCTCAATTGACTGCCCAAATGTAAGATGCTGTTCTTCAATAAGTTTACGCATTCTTTCAAGACTGATGAATGCTGAATGTCCTTCGTTGCTGTGATATATATCGGCTTGAATGCCAAGGGCGTCAAGCGCCCTCATGCCACCTATTCCTAGAACAAGTTCCTGTTTAAGCCTGTTCTCATTGTCGCCGCCATAGAGATGATGTGTCACGAATTTATCCTCGTTGATATTCTCGTCTAAATCGGTATCAAGAAGAAGGAGGCTCACTTTTCCTATCATGGCTTCCCATACCCGGATTTTCACCATGCGTCCAGGCCATGCAAGAGATACTGTAAGCTGGTTTCCATCGGCTGCTTTTACAGGACGTATGGGCAGTCGAGAAAAGTCTTCGGCTTCATACAGGGGCAGCTGTTCTCCCTTGGGCCCTATCTTCTGCTTGAAATAACCAAATCTGTAAAGCAGACCAATACCTGTTATGTTCCTGTTTACATCACTGGCTTCCTTAAGATAGTCTCCTGCAAGGATACCCAGACCTCCGGAATATATTTTCAGGCACTGGTGAATGCCGAACTCCATTGAAAAATAAGCAACTGAAGGATTATCAGTATTCACAGGCCTTTCCATATAGGCTGTGAACTTGTCTTCAATTTTTTTCATCTCCCTTATGAATTCTTCATCATCCTCAAGAACCATCAGGCGTTTATAGTCTATCTTTTCAATTAGCAGCTTCGGGTTATGTCCTACTACATCCCACAGTGAAGGGTCAAGGCTTCTCAGAAGATCTTCAGCTTCAGAGTTCCACGACCACCACATATTATCAGCCAGGATCTTCAGGAAAGCAAGTTTCCCCGGTACTTCACTCTGAACATATATATCCTTCCATACCGGCACCTGGTGGGGTTTTCTGACAACCAGTCCCGGTGCTTCAACGAACCTGGCAAATTCACGTGGTTCTCCTCCTCTCCTTTCCGAACTCTTCGAAAGAGCAAAATCATAAGCACTCCAGTAATGCTCAACAAGGGTGTCCCACATGGCAATCCTTGAAATCTCATGAGCCTTTTTCCTTGCAGTGTCAACCTGCTCAGCTGTAAGGCTTAAAAAATGATCCATGAATTTCCGGATCTCATGCACAACTTCCTTTTCGTTATCGTCATTCCTCTCAATAACCCTGATCCCGTCACCCGGATCCTTGAAGTAAGTCTTAACCCACAGCCCGAAACCTGACAATGAGGTAGTTACAGTAGGAATTGAGAACATTAGGCTTTCGAGGGGAGTATAGCCCCATGGCTCATAATATGATGGAAATACAGAAAGATCGAATCCGATCAACAGATCGAAATATGGAATATTGAAAATCCCGTCGTTCCCGTTAAGGTAAGAAGGAACGAAAATGACTTTAACCTGCGATTTTTCATCATTATCGAGCCCGTTTGAGATAAACCTTGAAAGCACAGGATCGCTTGAAGGATAGTGAAGGCTGTGACTCAGATACTTATCCCACCCGGTAGCTTTTATGCCATTGTACAGGATATCGACAATATCCTGCCTTGGTCCTTTATGGTATGCCGGCATAAGCAGGAAAGCAACACACTCCTTCTGCAGTTTGTCCTTTTTCTTAAGTTCACCCAGGGCATCAATAAAAATATCGACACCCTTGTTCCTGAATTCATACCTGCCGCTGTTTGCAATCAGTACACAATCATCTGATAATGAATAGCCAAGTATTGCCTCGGCAACCTTAATAAGCTTTTGCCTGGCATTTGCCCTCTTTTCACCAAAAGCATCTGGTCCCGGCACGAACGAATCCTCAAAGCCATTTGGAGTAACAACATCAACCGGTTTACCCAGGAAATGGGTACATTCATTCCCGGTAAGCTCACTGACGGCCGTGAATACATCAGCCTCTGCAGCTGAAGTTTTTTCAAGTGACTGTTTGGCAATCACATTGAATTCCTTTGAAATCTGAACAGGATTATATGAGTTCATCCTGCCGTATAGAGGCCTGTTGTTTCCTGCAACACAGCGTCCAAGGACAGTTGCATGTGTTGTAAAAGCAGTTGCAATCCACGGAGCATGCTTTTTCAGGTAAAGAACCCCGGTGCCGGTCATCCATTCGTGAAACTGTGCCACAATTAAATGCTGGTCGAGGTAAAATGATGTGAAGCTCTCAATTACTTTCCCTGCCGCATAGCCAAACAGGGCCGGTTCAACATAATCCCACTGACCTGTAATACTGTCGAGCTTATATGTCTCCCAGAATGATGCAAATATCTCATTCTGCTGTCCGAAGTAAGGAGTAAAATCAATAAGTATAACTATGGGTTTCCCGGCAATGTTCCATCTTCCCGTTTTTACCCTTAATCCATCTGAAGAAGCTTTGAGCTTCCATTCAGCAAACATGCTTTCATCAGAGATAAATTCAGGGTTCGCATCTGTTTCCCTCCATACATCAGGGCCGATAAGAATAAAATTATCACCCAGCTCATCAAGAATATTGAGAGCTTTTGTTGAGACAACAGTATGTATACCACCAACCTTGTTGCAAACTTCCCAGCTGGTTTCAAAAAGAAAATCGACTTTCATTAGTTTTCGCTATTTGATAAAATATCCTATTCCGCTTTTTTCCTGCCTCTCGCAGTAGAGGTCTTTGCTGCTTTTTTCGCCGGAGCCTTCTCCCTGGCTGTTTTTAGCGTTGTTGTTTTCTTCACTGCTGATTTTTTAACCGTAGTCTTCTTAACAGTAGCTTTCTTAAGTTTTGATTCTTTTTCCACTTTTTCAGATTTGGATGGCCTTCCTGTCTTTTTCTTTGTG
>CAZEYY010000049.1:0-24991 GCA_964516485.1 uncultured Rikenellaceae bacterium | reverse complement strand
CATGGTTTCGATTATTATTATGGCCTGCCTTATTCAAACGACATGTGGCCTGTCGATTTTGACGGTGTCCCGATGATCAAAAAAGACACTGCCAGTCCTAAACTCAGATATCCTGTACTCCCTTTGATAGAAGGAAATAAAAAAGTCGGTGAAGTGAGAACCCTTGCTGACCAGGATAAGCTTACAACTGATTATACTGAAAGAGCAGTTAAATTCATTGAGCAGAATAAAAATAGACCGTTCTTCCTGTATTTTCCACAATCAATGGTACATGTACCGCTTGGTGTTTCGGATAAATTCAGGGGTAAAAGCAAACAGGGAATGTATGGTGATGTTATGATGGAAGTTGACTGGTCAATAGGTGAGGTATTGAAAGCCCTTGAACGCAACGGGCTTGAAAAGAATACACTCGTAATATTTACAAGTGACAATGGTCCCTGGCTTAATTTCGGTAACCATGCAGGAACAACAGGTGGTTTGCGCGATGGCAAAGGAAATACCTGGGAGGGAGGACAAAGAGTTCCATGCATAATGAAATGGCCGGGAGTAATAGCTGAAGGACAGATTTGCAACAAACTGGCAGGATCAATAGATATTTTGCCTACTCTGGCTGCTATAACAGGTGCTCAACTGCCTGATAATAAAATAGACGGTGTAAATATCCTGCCTCTGATGAAGAGTGAAAAGGATGCATATCCCAGACATGAAATACTTTATTACTATCGTCAGAACAGTCTTGAAGCTGTACAGCGTGATTACTGGAAACTTGTTCTGCCTCATGTAAACTCACAATCGTACCGTGGACAGAAACCAGGCAATGACGGATGGCCAGGCCCGTACGGAGTTGAGAAAATAAGCTCTTACGAACTGTATGATCTCAGGAGGGACCCGGGAGAATGGTACAATGTTGCAGAATATTACCCCGAAAAGGTTGAAGAACTGAAGGACCTTGCAGAGGAAAGCAGAAAGGACCTTGGCGACGATATTACAGGCGAGCAGGGTAAAAACAGGAGAAAAATAGGAACATTAAAATAAAGAAAATTAAGAACTTTCACAGAGATACACAGAGAAGGCCCGGAGGACCACAGAGCATATCCTCTGATCAACTCTGTGTAAATTAATACTTTATTATGAATTATTTCAATTCTGCATTAAGGATCGGAGCCCTTTCAATTGTTGCCTTGCCCATATATTCTCAGGAGGCAAAGAAGCAACCCAACATCCTCTGGATCTCAACAGAGGATATGAGTCCGCACCTTGGTTGCTATGGCGACAAGGTTGCAAATACACCAAATATTGACCGGCTTGCCTCACAGGGGATAAGATTCGACAACGTATTCACTACTGCAGCAATAAGCGCTCCTGTAAGGGCCGGAATAATAACAGGAATGTACCAGACTTCTATTGGATGCATGCACATGCGCACAACCTCATACAGAAGAGGCGTTGATAATCCGATTGAATTTACTGCTGTGCCTCCTCACTATGTAAGAGCATTCACTGAATATCTGAGGACAGCAGGATATTATTGCACAAACAACAGTAAGACTGATTACCAGTTTGCCAAGGATCCTGTCCCGGCAAGTATATGGGATGAATGCAGCTCAAAAGCCCATTACAGGAACAGACCTGATAAGAATCAACCATTTTTTGCTGTCTTCAACTGGACAGGAACTCATGAAAGTCAGAACTGGGATATTTCAAAGGTAAAAACTGATCCGTCAACAGTTGTTGTTCCTCCATACTATCCTGACAATGAGATCGTAAGAAGAAATATCGCAAAATTCTACGACAATATTGCCCGGCTCGATTCAGTTGTAGGGGCACTAATCAGGGAACTTGAAAAGGAGGGAGAGCTTGACAATACAATAATTTTCTTCTGGGGTGACCATGGAGATGGTTTGCCAAGGGGAAAAAGATGGCTTTACGATTCAGGATTGAGGATACCTCTTATTATAAAGTTTCCAGGTGGTGAAAACAAAGGCACTGTTGACAAGAGGATGATCAGTTCTATTGACCTGGGCCCGACTGTCCTGTCTCTTGCAGGAGTTCCGGTTCCTGTTCATATGCAGGGAATTCCGTTTCTTGGTGATCAGACCGGGGAGCCACGGGATGCTGTTTTCGCAGCCCGTGATCGTGTTGATGAATCTTATGACATGATAAGATCTGTACGTACAAAAAACTGTCTGTATATACGTAATTACTATCCGAATACACCTTTTCCGATATGGATTCCCTATTTAAATAAGATGCCAATATTCCAGGAAATGTTAAGGCTTGATGCTGAAGGAAAACTGACAGGTCCTCAAAAATCATGGATGACTTATTCCCGCCCTCCGGAGGAATTGTACAATATTGCCACTGATCCATATCAACTCAACAATCTGGTAAATGATCCGGCTATGAAGCTGACTCTTTATGATATGCGTGAATTGCTTGATAAATGGACCCTGGAGACAAAAGATATGGGCCACCTGAATGAGCCGGAGATGATTGAACAGATGTGGCCCGGGGGTAAGCAGCCTGTTACAGATATTCCGTATTTTATAGTAAATGCACCGGAAGACAGGGGTACAAAAAACATGAGGACCGGTGGTACATATTCTACCCCCATGACACTGGATTTCTATTGTCCTACACAAGGCGCATCACTTGTCTACACTTTTGAAGATAGCGCCAGTCCGCGATGGTTAATATATACGGGACCTCTTCACCTGAAAAAAGGAACTTACAATATCCGTGTAAAAGCGGTACGTTACGGGTACAAAGAAAGTGACGATTTAAAAGGAATATTTCAAATTAAATAAATATGAATTCAGAAATCAGAACTCTGTCTTTACTGGGATTGGCGTCAGTTGCTGCGGCATGTTCTACAGGAGAGAAGAAACAGGAAAAGCCGAACATCATCTACATTATGAGCGATGACCATGCTTACCAGGCAATAAGCGCTTATGGCGGTCCACTGGCAAAGTATGCTCCAACACCAAATCTTGACAGGATTGCTCAAAACGGCATGAGATTCAACAGGTGTCTTGTTACAAACTCACTTTCAGGACCTTGCCGCGCTGTTGTGCTCACCGGAAAGTATAGTCATAGAAACGGTTTCATGAAAAATGAAGGCCAGGCTCCATTTGATGGAACTCAGCAAACCTTCCCGAAACTGCTGCAGGCATCAGGATATAATACAGCCATGATCGGTAAGTGGCACCTCGAATCAGATCCCACCGGATTCAATTACTGGGAAATCCTGCCCGGTCAGGGTAATTACTATAATCCTGACTTCATAACAGCTGAAGGACGAAAAAGAAATGAGGGATATGTTACCGACCTGATAACAGATAAATGCCTTAACTGGCTCACGCAGGCCAAGGAGCAGAAAAAACCATTCATGCTTATGATGCACCATAAGGCGCCACACAGGGAATGGCAACCGGGACCGGAAGAGCTTAAACTTTATAAGGATATCACTTTCCCTGAACCTGCAACGCTTTTTGATGATTATTCAGGAAGGGGAAGGGCTGAACATGAACAGGATATGACAATAGCCGGCACAATGCGTCTTATTGAGGACCTGAAATTGTATCCTGATACAATGAAGTCAAAAAACGTGGGTCTGAACAGGATGAATCCCGATCAGGCTGCAGAATGGGATGCTGTATATGATCCGATAATCAGACAGTTCTACGAGTCAAAACTCTCCGGTGACAACCTTGTAAGGTTCAAGTACCAGCGCTATCTTCAGGATTACCTGGCATGCATTGCTGCCGTGGACAAGAGTGTTGGCAAGGTGCTAGACTTCCTCAAAGAAAACGGACTCGATAAAAATACAATTGTAATTTATGCCTCGGATCAGGGTTTTTACCTTGGTGAACATGGCTGGTTCGATAAACGATTCATGTTCGAGGAATCATATAGAACGCCACTGCTTATTCAATGGCCTGGTGTAGCAGCCCCAGGGAGCATAAATTCTGATATCGTATCAAATCTGGATTTTGCAGAAACTATTCTCGATATGGCAGGAGTTGAAGTGCCTGCTGATATGCAGGGCAGAAGCATGGTTCCTGTGCTTCAGGGCAAAACACCAGCCGACTGGAGAAAGGAACATTACTACCATTATTATGAGTATCCTGCCGTTCACAGTGTTAAGCGCCATTATGGAATCAGCACAGAACAATACAAGCTTATACATTTCTATTATGATATAGATGAATGGGAGCTGTTTGATTTTAAAAATGATCCCGGTGAAATGAAGAATTTATATAACGACCCGGCTTATGACTCAGTGAAGGAAGATCTACATAAGCGACTTAAAGAACTGATGATCAGATATGAAGACAGTGATGAACTTGCAAAATCATTATTGCCAGCCAAATAACCTTCGTGTATCTCAATGTTCTCCATGTCTCCGTGGTAAAAAATAAAATAAAACGAATAATATGAAAAAGCTAAGAATACTATTGCTCATTACCCTGTCTGCTGCATTGCTTGTAACCTGTAAACAATCATCAACAGACAAATCCCTGCCAAGAGGTATCCCTGAAGAGGAAGGAGTATCCTCCCGTGCAATCCTGAATTTCATTGATGCAGCTGACAAGGAAGCAAATGAAATACACAGTTTCATGCTCGTCCGCCACGGCAAGGTAATCTCCGAAGGCTGGTGGAAACCCTACAGCCCTGATCTGAAACATACTATGTACTCACTCAGCAAGAGTTTCACATCAACGGCAGTAGGCTTCGCAGTGCAGGAGAAACTTCTTACTGTTAATGACAAAGTGATATCATTTTTCCCTGAAGAAGTGCCTGACACAATATCCACCAACCTTGCACAAATGACTGTAAAAGACCTCCTTACTATGTCTGCAGGCATGGATCCTGATCCCACATTCAGGGTGGCAGGAAAAGAGGGAAGCTGGGTAAGTATATTCCTCAGAACACCCGTACTTAATGAACCAGGATCAAAATTCCTTTATAACTCCCTTGCTACTTTTATGCTTTCTGCAATAGTTCAGAAAGTTACAGGTGAGAAGGTAATTGATTATCTCACACCAAGGTTGTTTGAACCTCTTGGAATTACCGGAGCAGACTGGGAAGTAAACCCTCAGGGTATTAATACAGGGGGCTGGGGACTAAGGCTAAAGACTGAAGACATTGCAAAAGCAGGACTTTTCTATCTTCAGAAAGGGAAATGGCATGGCAAACAGCTTCTCTCAGAAGAATGGATAAATGAGGCAACATCATTCAAGATTGACCAGGCCCCTGATGCACCACAATCCAAAAAGGATTCAAGCGACTGGATGCAGGGTTATTGCTATCAGATATGGAGATGCAGGCATAATGGCTATCGTGGCGACGGAGCCTATGGTCAGTACATGATAGTACTCCCTGACCTTGATGCTGTTGTTGCTATCACTTCACAGACAGATGACATGCAGAAGGAACTGAATCTTGTTTGGGATTATCTTCTTCCGGCTTTTGGTGAGCATAAGCTCAAACCTGACAATAATGCATGGTCCAGCCTGAAAGAAAGGCTTGCTTCACTTGAGCTGCCAGTCTATTATAAAAACAGTTCATCAACACTTGAAGATGAAATATCCGGAAAAACATATACTTTCAATTCAAACGCCGCTCAATTACAGAGGCTTAAGGTTGAATTCAACGACACACTTGCCTCTCTTTCAATTAAAAAGAATTCAACTGAATATACTTTAAATTTTACACCGGGTAAATGGTATTACAGCACCACTGAGCTGCCGGGACCAAACCTTGTTCCCAATAAGAACATGGAAATGCTGAGTCCGTTCAAGGTGGCAGGAAGCTATACATGGCTTGACAATAATTCAGTTGAATTAACACTAAGGTATATTGAAAGCCCTCATACAGAAACAATTACATGTGTTTTTCTGGATAATAAAGTAGGAGTGGCCCTGAATAACATGTTTACCCGGCAGGACAGCATAAAACTGATAGAAGGTATCTTATCGGAATAATACAAAAACTCTGAAACCGTTTTCCGAGTGTCCAGCGCCCTTCGCCTTGAGTCGTGAGTCGTGCGTCGTGTGCCCTTTACCCAGCGTCAAGTGTCTTTATACCCTGTACAGCGGCGAACCTGCACAACAATTCTTAAACTTTTTCCCCGACCCGCATGGACAAGGATCATTCCTGTTCGGAATTGCTGGTTTGACGGCGATATTTTCCTTGTTCCGTATCCATTGCATCACATTGGCCGGAGCTCGTTTTGCTTTCAGTTCCTTAGCCATGAACTCCATATATGGCTCTGTATGTTTGAAAAACATTTTGTAACCCTCGCACAGATAGTTCAGTCCTGGTTTTCCATCAGGTGTGTTAATTATCCTGTGTTTCGGACATTCACCATGACATGCATATCTGACATCACAAATCAGGCAGAAGGATGGAAGGTCATTTCGTTTTGCCACTCCAAAATCAAACTGTGTCTGAGATGTGGCCATTGCTGTCAGTGCGTTCTCGTTGATATTCCCAAGCAGGTATTCCGGAAAAACATAATGGTCGCATGAGAATACATCGCCGTTATGCTCCATAACCATGGCATCCCCGCATGTTTCATTGAAGATGCAAACCCCGGGCATTTCCCCTACAAAGTTAGCAAGAGTTGCATCAAAGATCTGCACATAATATCTTGCTACATCGTTCCGCACCCACTCATCAAATATTGAGATAAGGAATTTTCCATAATCCTTTGCACCAACCGACCAGTCTCTAACTGATGCCTTTTGATCATAGACAGGTGAAACAACTGATGGCCTATCATCACAACTTATATCACCAATACGCTCAACAGCTGGCAGAAACTGCATGAATCCGCTGCCAATCTTTTTCAGGAACCTGTAGGTTTCAGTGCCATAATGAACATTATAGCTGTTCACAACGCTCAGGGTATTGAATTCAACCTTATGTTTGTGAAGCAGTTCGATGCCCTTCATTACTTTTTTAAATGTAGGTCCCCCTGAATTTGTCTTCCTGAATCGGTCATGATTATGCTCCTCACCATCTATTGAAATCCCTACAAGTATCTTATTGTCAGTAAAGAACTTGCACCAGTCATCATCAAGCCTGGTGCCATTTGTCTGGAAGGCATTTTCAATGTTTTTCCCTACAGAATACTTTTTCTGGAATTCGACTATTTTCTTAAAATATTCGATGCCCAGTAATGTTGGTTCACCGCCCTGCCACACGAATGTCACAACAGGAACCTGCTGTGATTCAATATATTCCTTTATGAATTTTTCTAAAAGATCCTCAGGAAGCTTAAAATCGTTCCTGCCTGGATACAGTTTTTTCTTATCCAGATAATAACAATATGTACAATTCAGATTGCATACAGGCCCTGTTGGTTTTGCCATTACATTGAATGCGGTTGGCCGTTGCATTTTAAGGGCATCGGTAAACAGAAGGTTCGATTTTGGCAGGGGGCACATGGGATACAAAAATACAATTAAATGTTACAGGAACAAACGTTTCGTTTTCCGTAGAGACGTTGCATGCAACGTCTCTAATATCAAACGTAAATTACGGATCACCGTTTCATATTTAATTCATCATTATCCCATTTTCGCGGATTATTTGTAATGTATTTATTTATTCGATCGAATTCATCATCATTTCGCACAATGTGATCATGATACCGTGTTTGCCATCCGAATTCAATATTGTTTTGATTGGCATAACATGTTACCGCTGATTTATACGACCGTATTACCGATGATAACGAACCACGTTTTGGCGATATTCCGGCCAATATTTCATCGTTACGAATTTGTTGTAAATGTTCCGGGGATTGTAGAGACGTTGCATGCAACGTCTCTACCGTACCATCACGGGAATTGTCAATAATACCCACCAATCCATGAATATGATTTGGCATCACAACGAAATTTATCAATTCAATAAATGAAAAATGGTTAGGGATATCATTCCAATGTCTGGTTGCAATTTGTCCTAAATCTGACAAAATCATTTCACAGTTTACAATCCTGCCGAAATAGGGCAGGCGTTTATTGGTGCAGAATGTTACAAAATATACTGCCTCCCGCCTGTAATCCCATCCGGTTTTCCTGGTCGATGCAATGCGGTATTTATTCATGTATTTATCAGATGCCATATAATTTAATAATTTGATTATTAATACTATGCATCATTTTTTGCAATTGCAGATCAATTAAATTTCGAAATCAAATGATTTTTTTGTACAGGTGTTGCATGCAACGCCTCCACATTATTATTAATGCCATAAAATACAATTTCGATGTATCATCCAAAACCATCGATATTCAATACCCAAACCGAAATCAATATCAATATCATTAAACAACCGGATCAGTTTCAGCAGCGAGAATCTGGTATACAAAAATAACAAAATTCAGATACCTAAAAATATATAGCAGGTAAACAACAATATCTGTTGGTTATATTAATTTTTGTTGCAGGTTGCTGGCATCTATTCCTCCTTTGAACAGAATTAGGGGGATGTCAAAACATACAGCACAAGGATGCTACGGCGCAACGGTTCGAAGACATCTTGTATGAATCCTCTCCTTAGAGGAATGTTGTGTTGGTTTTTAACCATTTTCTAATGGATATAAAAATTTACCCAGCCATCTATTTGCTCTAAAGAATTTGGACGCAGAATGATTTTCTGGTTTATGTCAAGCAGGAAAAATGTTGGCGTAGCAAATACATAATAATCTTTAGCAGCTTGAGTTTCCCATTTTTTGTAATCGCAAAAGCTAATGAAGGGGAAAGTCTTTGCAAGATTTTTAAAACTGGCACCATCTGTGTCAAGTGAAACAAACACAACTTCTACTCCTTTGGATTTCCATTTTCCATACAATTGGTTCAGTTGAGGAAGCTCTCCCATACACCTTGGACACCACCCAGCACCAAAAACTACTACTTTATATAACGCCTCGATTTCAGATAAACGTGTAGGCGTTTTTATTGCTAAACCATTTTTAAACACATCTCCTGCAAATATAATATCCGGGGCAGTGTTTCCTTTTTTCATGGCACGATATGATTCCAGCTGGGTCGCAAAATCATGATTAAGAGTACAGCTTTTCTGGGTCAATACTTTTAAAGCCAGGTACTCTGACGCTTGAAATAAGCTTCGTTGTTCAAGTAAACCAAACAGATACTTGGTGATCTCATTGAACTTTTTCTCATCCTTCTCTAAGCTGGCTATCAGATAATCTGTTGAAATATTCATTTCATTATAAACGGAGTCCAGTGATCGTCCCATATTTTCCAATAGCCAGTAATGGCTGTCAATGACATCTTTTAATAAACCACTTTTATAAAGTCTAGTATCGGTATAATCTAGTTTTCTGAAAGCTGATATTGCTGAAGGGATTTCATCTGTTTTATATTGTGCAACATTTGAAACTGAGCTGACCAGTTTTCTGACAGGAAGATACCATGACACATACCTGTCCGTATCCAGATTCCCAAGGAAATCTTTGTCTTCATTGTTTATACGTAGAATTTCTTTTTCAATAGCTTTATAAGCTTCCTTGTCTTTTAAAAACAGAGAGTCCGCTTTGTATATCTTTAATAAATAATCCCAGGCACTCAAAACCTGCTGACGTTTAGGATGTTCAACTGCATATTTAGTAAACAACTGGTTTTCTTTTCCTGATAAACAAACGACACTTTCAGGTGAACTAAACGCATTTCCTTTAAGATGAATATTCTCTTCGTCAAGAACAACCAAATAGGTTATATTATCTTCCGCAGCCAGATATCCCATACCTCTGTCATTGGATGTGTATCTCAAAGCAAAATGGCCATTTTCTGAAACCTTTATACTGTCGATGGAATAAATGCCGAAACCATCAAAAGCCATCAAACGAACTTGCTGACCTGCCAGAGAAGGAAAATCTCCTACAATATTGTATTGGGCTTGTATACTTTGCGATGTAATGTATAGAAAGAATAATAGTGGAAGTTTATACAATACAAAGTTCATATATGGTTGATTATAAATAAATAATATTTATGAAAACCTTCTTCAAAGCTATATAGGAATATCCTCAAATCTAAAAATCACCATACTTACCCCATTTCGCCTTTTGACTTTACAGACTTTTGTCTAATTCAATCCTTAATGCATCGAACAGAGGTTCCGTTCGCCCGGGTATGTGTGAGATTGGTAGCACTGCTGCTGTCGAAGTACATAGTTATAGAAAAGTAACTGCTAACTGTACTGCTCCAATAGTAGCCCTTTGATCCTACCCCGCTGAATGATCCATTGTTGTATTGGCGGTAGCCCGTCATGGGCAATTTGAGTGGAGACGCAAAAGCCCCCGTTGCATTATTTGCACTCCAGCTTAACCGTTCTGCATTCCACTCAGCCTCTGTTGGCAGTCGGTAACCACTTGGGCAGGGATTGTTGGTACCACTTACACCCTGCCAAAGGTTATCGTTCTGTGGACTGCGCCAGTCATATGGGTTATTGGCTGTGAGGATAAAACTGCCGTGCCCTGGTGTATCCGAGCTGCTCAGGTTTATTGAAGTGCCAGAGAAACTTATTTGATGATCGTCGGTTAATCTGCCCCATTGGTAATAATAACCATAAGAAGCTGCATCCGTACTGCTTGTAGCTACCTGACTTGCACCTAAATTTCTGTCCATCCATATCCTACTGTTTGCTGAGATTACGGTGCCCGGTATCACAGAATTTGAAGCAGCACTTGGGGCACTGTTACCATTGATATTTGTGGCTACAACAGTAAAGGTGTAGGCTTGCAGATTGTTAAGCCCTGTGACAGTTATAGGACTTGTAGTACCTGTCCCCGTTTTAAAGTCATTTGATATTACCGTGTATCCAGTTATAGCTGAACCTCCATCACTTGCAGGCGCTGTAAAGGTAACAGAAGCCTGCATATTTCCTGCTGTCGCAGTCCCTATTGTCGGGGCATCTGGAACTGTTGAATTGGAAGTAAAGCTTTGTTCATTTCCATAAGCAGTCCCAACACTATTTGTTGCATATGCCCTCACATAATAAGTTGTATTTGCAGTCAGACCAGTAATTGTACTAGTATATGTACCTGTTCCAGTTCCATCAATGGTTTTAGTTGCCAGGTCAGCTGTCGGCCCCGGAGAAGTACTCCAGCAGACTCCCTTTGCTGTAACTGAAACACCGCCATCTGATGTCACATTTCCACCAGAAGAGGCTCCTGTCGCAGTTTTACCTGAAATAGCAGTAGTGGTAACAACAGGCAATACCTTACCTTCACCCTGAATACATCTGACTGAATATCCGTCATTCAGATTTCCGGTTGCCCTTGTTTCAAAGTTAGTATTATAGTCAATCTGCCTCTTGTATCCTGATGTGGCTGAAGCAGAGGATGAGGTCCAGAAATTGGCATCGAGAAGCATTGTATAGTAAAGGCCCGAATTTACCCTGTAACCACCAGGAATGGCAGTAAAGCCAGTAACGTTCCGTTTCAGAGGATAATCGCTGTTCCCTACGGCTCCGGTATTAGAGGAAGAATTCCAGGTGCTTGTTGATGCTAATGCCTTTCCCAGCTTATTACCTGATATTGCATCATCATAATTGAATCCGTTTGCAATCAGGTAGGTTTCCATTGTGATATATTCATCATCTGTTGCAACATGCCAGCCTGTTGGACAAAGTTTCAATCCATTTATGGTAGCATAGTAATTATATAATGCCCCATATGTAGCTCCGTTTGTTGAATTATTGCCATACCAGCAATATGCACCATCGGCATCATTGTCCCAGGCAGTATTATCGGTAAGATATTTAATTGAAGTTCCATCACGGTATTTTGTGACTTTCAGGTTTTCCTGCATCCATAGCTGGTCTCCGATTTTTACAGTATTATAGTTATTCCCTTCACCATCTGAAACCTGTATTGTTGTGGTAAAAGTCACCTCAGATCCATAAAATGTTATTCCTGAAGTATTTGTAGCATATGCTCTTAAAAAATATGTTGTGCTGGGTGTGAGATTTGGTACCCTGCTGATAAATGCTCCGATACCTGATCCGTCTGTCGTTTTTGTAGCCAGGGCTATAGTAGGATTGCTGCTTGTACTCCAGCATACACCCCTTATGTTAATTGCAGTACCTCCATCAGATGTCACATTACCTCCGCTTACAACAGATGTTGATGCAAGTCCTGTCACCGAAGTTGTCGATATTGCTGCTGGCGCTGCAGGTGTTGTAAACTGAACCTGAACACCATACGCAGTACCAATACTGTTTACAGCAAAAGCCCTGGCGTAATAAGTGGTTAATGGTGTCAGTCCTGTCAGTGTCATTTTAAAAGTGCCTAATCCTCCCGATTCAGATAATTTGCTGTCAGAGATTGTTGGAGATCCGATGGTATTGTAACAAACACCTCTTGTTGTGGTTGTTGATCCGTTATTGTCTGTCACTTCTCCACCAGGATCAGCAGTTGTTGCTGTTATTGTAGGAGGTGCTGATGTTGTAACAGTCGGGATATCTGAAGCAGTAATAAAACTGACCTGAGGACCATATGCTGTTCCTGTTCCGTTTGTAGCATACGCTTTTACATAATATGTCCTTCCGGGTAAAAGTCCGGTCATCTGACTGCTGAAGAATCCAGTACCAAAATCATCTGTCGTATGACTATCGGAAAGGGTAGGATTCTGATTCAGGCTCCAGCATATCCCTCTGGCAGTAACAGAAGATCCTCCGTCACTTGTAATGTTCCCACCTCCGGATGCTGTGGTCTTCGAAGGATTTGAAATAGCTGATGTTGAAACTGTTGCAAAGGTGGCGCTTGATGTCGTAAATATCAGCTCTTCCCCATATGATAGACCCGCGCTGTTTGTAGCATACGCCCTTACATAATATTTTGTATTTATAGAAAGACCGGTCAGTGTACTTGAAAAAATTCCGGCTCCGGTTCCTTCAGCTGTTTTAGCCCCGTCTGTTGTTGGTGATCCTGAAGTGTTCCAGCATACACCGCGGGTAAGGATAGCTGAACCGCCATCATTTGTGATATTGCCTCCGCTGATCGCTCCGGTACCTGTTACTCCAGTTACCTCCACGGTAAAAACAACAGGTAATCCGGCGAGAGTTGTGAATGTAAGATCTTCACCATAAGCTGTTCCTTTCAGGTTAGTGGCATAAGCACGCACATGATAAAGAGTAGCAGGTTCCAGCGGTCCCATGGAATTTCCGAAGCCGCCTGTACCAGTACCATCATCTGTTTTCGGATCACTTGTTGTTGGATTAGGATTCTTGCTCCAGCATACTCCTTTTGCCAGTATTGGAGATCCTCCGTCTGATGTTACATTTCCTCCGCCCTGTGCATATGATGACGATATATGTGATGCAGCTTCAGTTGTGACAGTTGGAGGAACAATAGCTACGGTGGAAAATGATATCTCGCTGCCATATCCTGTACCTGCTGCATTTGTAGCATAAGCCCTTATGTAGTATGTTGTAGCATCAGCCAGACCTTCAAGATTACTTGTAAATAGTCCAATACCTGTCCCGTCTGCGGTTTTATTTCCGGATACTGAAGGTTCGCTGGATGTACCCCAGCATACGCCTTTAGCTGATACCTCGGCACCTCCGTCTGATGTCACGTCACCACCTGAAACAGCTTTACTGGTTGTAATTCCTGACACAGCAGCTGTTGTCACTGAAGGTACAACCGGATCAACAGTTTTAAATGATATCTCTTTCCCCAGCTGAGTCCCGCTATTGCCTGTCACATACGCCCTGATGTAATAAGTTGTTCCTGCTGTTAGATTATTAAGCTCACTTGTGAATGAACCTGTAGTTCCTTTTGAACCAAGAGCTACTTTAGTGCCGCTCATAGTAACATCTTTGGAGGTGCTGTAAACATGACCATGGTCAGTTACTCCTTCTCCTATATCTACAAGTGTACCCTCTGCTTTAGCACTGTTCTTTTCAATATTGCTTACACTTCCTGTTGATACCATCACCTTCTTCTCAACTTTTATACATGTGATAATCAGAAAAATGCATAAAAAGGTGATTGCAGCGTACACTATTCTTCTTGCCTGGCTTTTCATATCTGGCTATATAACCGGTTATCTTCCTGTAATAAATAAAAATCTACCTGCGAATAAAAATGAAGTCACCGCCTTCATCTCCAACATCCTTTATTTCGCCATACTGTGGAACCACATTACTGTTATTAATGACAGCAATCCTGAAACTGCTGAAAAGTTGTTCGCTTGAGAGATATTTATCTGTATTCTTATTCAATCGTTCTATCATATACTTCAGGAAAGCGCTCTGATCAGGAACCTCTGTCAGTGTTCCGCTTGTCATCGCCTTTCTGCTTGGCAGTTCATACAGTTTGTTTACTGCAAGTCCGGCATCTGAAAATGCAGCACGTGTTTTAAATATGGAACCTGCAAAACATGCATCCGTAATAAGGAGGGTATGACGGGAATTAACTTCTCTTAAATAATCTCTTAATGCGCTGTTTCTAAACCAGTTAAGCGTACTGCTCTTTCTTGCGTCCGAAGGCAGCCAGAAACCTGTTTCCGATTGAGGGTTCCATACTCCATGGCCCGCATAGAATATTACAAAGCTGTCAATGGGCTTGACAATTTTTGCAAAATAGTCAAGTGATGTCACAATATCAGCCATTGTAGCATTCTTCAGAAACTTTACATTCTCTTTTTCAAAAGTGTAGTTTGATGTAAGTGCACTGTAAAATGCTTCGGCATCGCGGATACAGAAATCAAGTGAATTTATATTAGGGTCCTGATAATCGTTGATCCCTATAATTAATGCATAAAACTTACCTACCCCTGCAGGCAGGGCATTGGCTGCCGCAATTGCTGCAGGCATTACACTCTCAACCTGAACAGGTGCTGCAGCTTTTGTTTCAGGTTTATTGTTAATCCTTACAGATGATTTGCCACTGTTAATAACCTGGGCATTTATCAGTGCCGGGATAACAACTGTTATAGCAAGCATCAACATTATCTTTTTCATTTTCCTGACAATTAGAATTTGTATCTTAAAGTAAGAAATGCTGTCCCATTAACCGGATCAGCGGTTGGCTGAAGCGTTAGTGGCTTATATTTTAAAGGCTTATACTTATTGGGAGTTGCGCCTGCCCATATAAGATTTGATGTCCATATAACTGCAGCTGTAACGAGCAAAGCAGATGACATTGTCGCACTATTCTGAGCCTTGCTCAGAAAATCCGCCCTTTTCTGAGGATCAGTTTCCTCAGCAAGATATTTATCGTAATTGCTCTTGTAACTGTTGTAAGTTACAAACCCTCCAGCAAGCGATCCGTAAAAAGCAACCCCCATCAGCCAGTATGGCTTGCCTTTGCTCATCTTCGTCTGTCCAAGACCGGGAAAAATCACAGACTTCATCATAGCTGATCCTTTGTTAAACTCCTTGACATACTTTTCTGCATAAACCTCTACCGAAACCTCTTCATCAAGGAAAACAGAATCATCAGCGGGGATCCAGATAACCTTTTTCCCTTTTCCCGGTTTTATATCTCCAATATCGCCGGAAAGAGCTTTGATTTTAAATTCTTCACCCTGCTTATTCTCAACCGAAACCCAAACAAAATATTGATCAGATTGTCCCGCATCTATAAAATCATAGGTAATAGTCAGTTTGTTTCCGTCGAATTCAAGTTTTGGAGGTTCAATCCTGGCATTTTGAGCCCTTGTTCCGGAACAAAGCAAAAGACCAACCAAAAAGAAAATGTACCTGGACTTTTCCATAGGAGAGTTATTTGAAGACTGAAAATAGTGCCCTGTCTCTCAAATTTATAAAAAAATGAATTAAATACAAATATTATTGGCTATGTTGATCTTCAGAAATGTACTTATTAATGATCCTGGAAAATCGAAACATATTAAAAAAAACACGGAGGTTACTGATAATCAGAAACTCAGTAACCTCCGTACATCCCGATAGCTATGGAGACTCTATAAACCGTGGTTGAGGTTTAGGTCACTATCCGTACCACTCCCTCTTCCTGTTTTTAAGATTTTTCAGTACATCAATTGTTATATTCACATCATTTACAACCTGGAAATCAAACATCCCCACACAGATAAAATCAGATCCATTTTCATATGCCCATCTGAAGCCGTCTTTAGGTTCTATTGCACCGGCCGCCAGAACTTTAAATCCCATTACCGGGATTTTAACCCTGTTTACAAATTCAACTGTTCTTTCAGGGAAAAGGCAGAATAAATTATCATGGAACTTGTTATGATCCAGTGACTTTTCTCCATCAACCTCAAATGCAATCCTGTTTTCCATCGGATGTGCCGACCAGTATTTATCATGATGGAATGTCTGCATGTAATAATCAGGAATTATTCCCTGTGATTCATAATATATCAGTGAATCAACAGTATGTGCTCCCAGTCCTGCAGTATAGCCATTGCTTCTTATTTTGTCAAGCATCTGCGCGACTATCTCAGGCTTTTTGTCTCTGGCACACCAGTCACTCCAGTTTCCCTGAACCTGTAATATGTCGGCTCCCGCCTCCATAGCTCCGTTTATCTGCTCATAAATATCACCTGTTTTCATATTTGGAGCAACCTGGGATATAACCTTTATCTTGCTGCCAGTCATTCTCTTATACTTCGACATAAGAAGATTCGTCGGATATCCGATGTTTATGGTATTTATTCCGGCTTCTTCAGCAAGCATAAGTGTTTCATATATTTTCTTTTCGGTGTTGTAAGCCTTAAACAGAGAGGGAACATATATAAGATCCCTTGAATGCGCCCAGCCACCTATAAGATTACCTCCAAGAACCAGCCTGCTGATCTCATGATCTTTTATTTTTCCCTTCGGAAGAGCTCCTTTGAGTTCTCCTATTGAAGTCCTGCTGAGCTGAATTGTGGCGCCAGATAAAACATCGACACCATATTTTCTGTTGTTAATTCCTGCAAGCCAGCCCATTACTCCCAGAACCGGCAAAGTGGAGAGGTTCTTCAAAACTTCTCTTCTCGAATCTGAATACTCCGCGGTTCCTGCACTTCCTTTCTTTTTAGCTTCCTGGCTTTTCTTGAAATACTCTGCAAAAAGATCCAGTCCGAATCCTTTTTCCCTGATAAATACAAGGAAAATAAGAACTATCGTTTCAATGAAAAGCTTGTCAACAATAAACAAATGCCCTTCAGAAACACTGAAAAGGGAATCTCCGAAAGGAGGGTAAGCAAAATAATACAATGTCAGAAGCAGGGCTCCGCATACAGCAGCAATTCTAGAAAACAGTCCGAGAAACAAGGCGGCACCAATCAGCAATAAGCCAAAAATATTAAGGATATCAACAACTTTCAGGATACCTGGTGAAACTGCAATCCAATGATACAGACCTGATAAGGGGCCTGTGGAATTTGACAAGTATGAAAATGATGTCCACTTTGGAATAAGAAGCTTGGCTATGCCTTCATAAAGAAAATGCCAGCCAATTGCCATCCTTACTATTGTAAGTATTACTTTTTTCCAGTCTGCTTGCTTTAAATTACTCATACGACAGAGGTTATAATTGAATTCAGGTTAACCGTAATTTTGAAAACATAAACATAATATTTTTTGGAGTCAAAAAAATCTAAATATGAAAATAACATATATTTTCAAATATTATGAGATATTACAATCAGATTATCAGATAGAACGACCACAAGACTGCAATACCGCAAGACTGCATGACAATTATTTGCTTGCAGGGTATTTTTTTATTAAGTTTGATTGGAAAACCATCAAACAGATGAACAGAAGGAAATTTATTGAAATGACAGCTACAGGATCGGCTGCATTAACTGCGTCCATATATATTCCTGGCATACAACAAGATAAAAAGCTTAGGATCGGATTGATCGGAGCAGGCTGGTATGGAATGGTTGATGCAAAAGCAGCTCTTAAAGCAGGGAATGTTCAGATCGCTGCTATCTGTGATGTCGATTCTGCTCATCTTAAAACATCAGCAGATGAACTGGAAAAACTTCAGGGAACCAGGCCACAGACATTCAAATATTATCATGATTTACTTAATGTTAAAGAACTGGATGCGATAATAATAGGCACAATGCCGCACTGGCATGCACTTCAGTTCATTGCTGCATGCGAAAAGAACCTTCCTGTTTACTGCGAAAAGCCTCTGGCCTATGATGTTACTGAAGGAATAGCGATGGTAAATGCCTGGAAAAAAGCAGGAAACATTGTGCAGGTGGGATTTCAGAGAAGGCAGAGTGCCGCTTTTGCAAAGACAAAGGAACTGATTCAAACCGACAGGATAGGAAGGGTACACCAGGTGGAGGCTCAGATAAATTATATTCCTGCTCTTGAGGATACATCAGTACAGAATCCTCCGTCAACCCTCGACTGGGATGAATGGTGCGGACCGGCTCCAATGCTCGACTACAGGCCAAACATCGGCCATAAAGCCTGGAGGCTTGAAAAAGAGTATGGTAATGGACATCTTGTTGACTGGGGCATACACCATATCGACATTATCAGGAAAATAATGGATGCCAGCATGCCTTCTGAACTTTTTACAAGAGGGGGAATATTTGAACTAAACAACAAAATTACTACCCCTGATACATTGACCTCATTTATGAATTTTCCTGAATTTCAATTGATCTGGAATCATAAGCTATGGGGTACCGGCAATGTTTCACGGGAGTTCAATAATGGGATTTTCTTCCACGGCGATAAGGGCTCCATCTTTGCTGAGGATTCAAGAGTTACAATATTTCCAGTCTCTAAAGATGCTCAGAAAGAGATAATTAATCTTCCTGCTGACAAGATGCAGGATAATCACGTTAATGATTTCATAAAGGCAGTAAGATCAAAGAACAATAATTTTCTTACATGTACTCCTGATGATGCCTTCAGATCAACGGCAACAGTGCAGCTTGCAATGATATCATATTACACAGGAACAACAGTAAGGTGGGACCCAGACAAGACAGAAATTATTGATAATACTGAAGCTTCGAAATTGCTGAAAAGGAAATACAGAGGATCTTTAATTCATCCATGAATAAAATGAATACTAAAAACATGAAAAAGCTTATCGTTCTTTTAGTTGCATCGCTGTCGCTGACATTAGTATCAGCTCAGACTTTGAATTTTTCAGGAAACTGGAAATTAAACACAGCACTAAGTAAGCTGAATGCTGAATTCAGTTTTGCTCCCTCGGAAATTATCATCGTTCAGAAAGGTAATGATATGAATGTTGAGAAACACTCTAACTGGCAGGGCGAAGATTTCACAATAACTGACAAATTCACTCTTGATGGTAAGGAATGTATCAATACCGGCTTTCAGGATACACAGAAAAAATCAACTACAGCCTGGTCAGAGGATAAAAAATCTCTTATAATCACATCAAAACTTGTTATGGGTGATGGTAATGAGATGACAATAACTGAGACCTATTCAACTGAAGGAAAGAACCTGGTTTTGATATCAAAAGCTTCTTCATCTTATGGCGACGTGGAGGAAACTATGGTATATGAAAAACAGTAATATTTAAAACTCATGAAGCATAAGTTGCTAATATACTGTACTTTAATATTTTTTATCTTATTAAATACTATAGAATTGGAATTATCAGCACAGGAACCTGTTGCTCCCAATTCTTCTTATGAGGCAAAAGCACTGCTTAAATATATCTACAGCCTGAATAGCAGGTATACACTGTCGGGACAACATAATTTTCCTTTGTCGGGTGAGAAAAATACCTTGTTTGCAGCTGACTATATAGGGAAAACACCTGTTGTCTGGAGCCAGGACTTCGGTTTTGCGGCAGAATCAGACAAGGATTCCTATCTGGCACGAAGCGCAAACGTACAGGAAGCAATACGTCAGCACAAAAAAGGAGCTATTGTAACTTTCTGCTGGCATGCTGTTCCGCCTACAGCTGAAGAACCTGTTACCTTTCAGCCTCTTCCGGGAAGGGATACCTCAAGTCCGCTGGCAAGTGTACAGGGCAGACTATCAGATAAGCAATTCAGAGATATTCTGACTCCGGGAACTGAACTTTACAAACAGTGGGTAAAACAGGTTGACAATATTGCATTCTTCCTTAAACAGCTTCAGGATGCCAAAGTACCTGTTCTGTGGAGGCCATATCATGAGATGAATGGCGACTGGTTCTGGTGGGGTGGAAGATATGAAGGAAAATACACAACAGCAGCACTTTACAGACAGTTATTTGACAGGATGACAAAAGTACATAAACTGAATAATCTGATATGGGTATGGAGTGTCGATCGTCCTGTAAAAGATGGAAGAGAGTTTATTAGATATTATCCCGGTAACAAATACCTTGACATTCTTGCTATTGATATATATGGAAATGATTTCAACCAGTCATATTATGAAGGCCTCATAAAACTTTCTGAAGGCAAGCCTGTAACTCTTGGTGAAGTTGGCAATCCTCCTGCTGTTGAAATTCTTGAAAAACAGCCCGGCTGGGTATACTGGGTAGTATGGTCGGGTATGGTACGTGGCACCTCAGTTGCTGATTATGAAAGACATACAAATAATCCGAGGTCACTGTTCCTTGAAGATCCTGTATACCTATCCGGAATAACAGAATACCGCAAAAGCTGTGAACTTGAACCTGTAAAACTCAATAAAGCTGCTTCTTTTACAGGCACATGGCGACTGAATGAATGTGAAAGTACTTCATCGAAAGACATTGCTGCAGGAGGCTTTCCGTATAAGCTGATTGTTGAACAGGAAACAGGTGAAATTAGGTTAAAATCTCTCACAGTTACTGAGTGGGGTGAAGATGACGTTACAGAACAGGCACTCAGCCTCGACGGCAGTGAAAACATTTCATCAGCATTTATGAATTCAGAACGGAGACAGATTGCCCGATGGTCTGCAGAAAAGGATTCACTTACAATAACATCTGCAATTACTGTTAAATTCGGCAACAATAAATCGGAACTGAAATCAAAAGAGGTATGGACTTCTGAAAAAAGAGGCAAAAAGCTTGTTATTCAGCAAAATGCTGATGGATTTATGGGACGTGCACCCACTACTTCAAGACTTGTTTATATCCGTGAATAATACAAAAAATTAACTGCATCATGGAAAACTATCCGATACTTGACCGCAGGGATTTTATAAGGAAAGTATCACTGGCTGCATCAATTGGCTTTGCCGGAATAGTTCTGCCAGACAGGAATTCAATCCTTATGCCTTCATCAACACTCCTGAATCAGAATGCGTTGCCTGAAATATCTCTGGGCAAACATAAAATAAGCAGGCTTATCTGCGGTTCAAATCCTTTTCTGGGCTATTCTTACCTTGGCCAGCATACTGATAAGCAGATGAAGGAATACTTCACTCCGGAAAGGGCCTCGGACCTGCTGATAAAATGCGAACAGGCAGGTATAACAGCTCATCAGTCCTCCTCCAGGTTCGATTATATGGATTTGCTCAGACAAAAGGGTTCAGGCATGAAAATATTTACTTTACTGTCTGATAAAGAAGGAATTAAACCTGCAATTGAAGCCGCGAAACCAATAGGACTTGTTCACCATGGCGGAGTTACTGACAGGTTATTCGCTGAAGGAAAGGCGGATGTGGTGCATGATTTTGTCAAAGCAGTCAAAGACAAGGGTATACTTGCCGGAGTATCTGCCCATAATCCTGATGTTATCAAAAGAATTGCGGATGAAGGATGGGAAGTGGATTTCTTCATGTGCTGCTTCTATTACCTTACACGTAAAATGGAACATCCTGAACTGTTACCAGCACTGCCTGTTGGCAGCTATCACTTCATGAAAGATGATCCGAAAACGATGACTTCTGTAATACGACAGGTAAAACAGCCCTGTCTTGGATTCAAAATACTCGGGGCAGGACGTTTATGTTCCAATCAGAATGAAGTAATGGCAGCCTTCAGATTTGCGTTTGAAAATATCAAACCGATTGACGGAGTCATAGTCGGGATGTTCCCCTGGTACTTCGATGAAGTAACTGCCAACTCAGGCTATGCAAGGGAATACGGTATACTAAAATGAAAAAAAATCTTCCTGACCCCAGGACTGCTAGACCGCAAGACCATAAAATAATACCATGAAACCAAACAGAGTGTTTGTTCAGTTAATAAGCATATTTCTTTTGTTATTAACAACTTACAAAGCCGAATCACAAAACGCCCTTACACCTGACAGTATATGGAAGAAACCATGGGAAGGTGTTCCGGAGTATTATAGGAAATGGAATTATCCTGACTTCAAATTTCCTGAAAAACAGTCTGACTGGCTAAAAAAGCGGGTTGAGGTCAAAGAAACACTGATTAAATTGCTTGGCGATATTCCTGCAAGGCCTGTTAAGCCTGAAGTCAGAATTATATCAAAGGAAATAAAAAATGGATATACCCTTGAAAAGTTCCTGATTGACAATGGAGTAGATTCCCGGATTCCGGGTTATCTTGCAATCCCCTCGGGTATAAAAGGCAGGGTACCTGTGATAGTTGGACTGCACGGACACAGCAGCAGTAAGGAAAATATAATGGGTTATAATTCAAACACGGCACAGGATGTAACTGCCTTACTTCTTTCTAATGGCTATGCAGTTATGGCGATAGATAGCTATTTCAATGGTGATCGGCTTGGCACAGGACCTGCAGGTGAAGAGGAAAGACAACAGAATGGTTCAGACCAGGAACTGTCACAGTTTAAAATCAACCTGTGGTTTGGACGGTCACTCTGGGGCATGCAGCTCCGTGATGAACAGATAGCACTGGATTACCTTGTAACCAGGCCGGAGATTGATCCTGAAAGGATAGGAGCAGAAGGTATGAGCATGGGAAGCACACGTGCCTGGTGGCTTGCTGCCATTGATGACAGAATAAAAGCAGTTGTCGGAGTAGCCTGCTTCACAAGATATAAGGAACTTATTGAGCAACGTCAGCTAAAAGCACATGGTATATATTATTTTGTTCCCGGAATTCTGAATCATTTTGATACTGAAGCTATTATGGGACTTATCGCACCAAGGCCCTTCCTGGTTCTTACAGGCGACAGCGATGCAGGATCACCGCTTGAAGGCATGAAAGTGCTTGAACAGAAACTTGATACGGTATACTCACTGTACAATAAAAGTGACAATTTCAGAAGCATCATTTACAGAAATACCGGGCACGTATATACCGATGAGATGAAAACTGAAATGCTCTTCTGGTTCAATACAAAACTTAAATAGCAGGAATCTTTCCTTAGCCTATTTTTCGAAATATTTAAGGTAGTCCTGCATTCCATAAGATCTGCACAGTCCACTGAACTCATCAAGAAGCTGATCATTGAAAGGGATTCCTTTACCTTTTCTGTCCATCCATGTATAATATTCTTTTTCACCAGCCGTGTATATCCTGTTCTGTCCGGGCATTTTCCTCGAAGCTCTCAGCTCCCTGAGTATTTTTCCAGCTGTCTTCCTGAAGTCTGCAGGTTCTGTAAATGCACTTATATCGACTGCTATGAAAAAATGCCCAATGGGGTATGGCGCTTTTTTACCATCTTTTGTGCCAAGAAGCATCTTCATGAAGGCACCCTGCTGAAGTGCTGCTGAAAGTATTTCAACAACTGTGGAATAGCCATAACCTTTATATCCGGCAGTCTCCTCACCAACTCCTCCGAGAGGAGTAAGAGCTGCCCTGCCTGAAATCAGATCATCAAGCACTTCCTTTGAATCTGTCTTACTCTCGCCATTTTCGTCAATAACCCATCCTTTCGGGAGGTTTTTCCCTTCCCTTGCATAAAGTTCAATTTTACCCCTTTGTGTTATTGATGTTGCACAATCAAGCAAAAAAGGGAATTCCTCATCGGTTGGCATACCGAATGTCAGCGGATTTGTACCAAGCATGTTCTCGATTCCAAAAGTCGGCGCTATTGATGGCCTGGCATTTGTACCTGTAATACCAATCATATTATGCTTCACTGCCATAAGCGCATAATAACCTGCAAAACCATAATGAGTTGAATTCCTGACAGCTACCATACCCATGCCATATTTTCCGGCCTTTTCAATTGCAAGGCCCATGGCTCTTGAACCAATTACATGCCCCATTCCGTTATGGCCGTCAATAACAGCAGTTGTCGGACCTTCCTTCACAATTTCAACATGAGTTGAAGGATTGAGTATGCCATCATTTATCCTGTCAAGATATATCGGTTTTAGACGATTAACACCATGTGAATCAAATCCATACTTATCTGCATTGGTCAGGACATCTGTAACTATCCTTGCATCGTTTTCAGGCAAACCTGCTTTCACAAGAATACCTGTCATAAATTTCTCAATTGTTTCAAAAGGAATGAACTTTGTTTTCATATATTCTTTAAATTTTCTTATTAATACCTATCGATGAGCTGATTGCTCAGAGAAATTTGTTAAAATCTCAGTTTCCAGGTTTCTGATTTAAAATTACAAAATCATTTTTAAACGCTCCGGATAGTTATCAACAGGCTTACTTTCCGATACAGAAGTTCCTGAAAATATTACCCAGGATTTCATCAGATGTTATCTCACCTGTTATTTCTCCCAGATAGTGAATTGCCTGCCTGATGTCTGTAGCAATTAGCTCCTCAGTTATATTTTCTTCAAGTCCGTTAAGCACTCTGCCAAGACTTACTGAAACTTTACATAACGCCTCATAATGCCTTGCATTTGTGACCATTACGTTTTCGAGACTCAATCCCGAAACAGCAATTGATTCAGAGAGAATACTGCGAAGTCCATCAAGTCCGGCTTTTACTTTGGCAGATATGAAAAGCAATTCTTCACCTGCTTCCCTGTTGATTCTTTTTGAGAGTTCACCCTGCAAATTGTAATCAGAAGTATCCGACTTGTTTATCAGTATTATAAGTTTCTTATCAGTCCCGGCAATTTTTTCCCGTATCGCCTTGATTCTGCTGTTAATCTGATCGGGTGAGTCAGTAATTTCGTCAACCAGCAGTATTA
>CAZEYY010000048.1:15580-25012 GCA_964516485.1 uncultured Rikenellaceae bacterium | reverse complement strand
TTTTACTTTTGTATTTTCTGCTCAGTTCCCATAGAACAATTCCGGCACTGACAGAGATATTGAATGAGTGTTTGGTCCCAAACTGAGGGATCTCTGTACAGAAGTCGCAGATATCTATAATATCCTGGGCAACTCCGTTAATTTCATGCCCGAATATGAGAGCGTATTTTTTATCATTTTCAATTTTAAGGTCCTGAAGCTCCACCGCTCCATCAGCCTGTTCAACTGCAATCAGTGTGTATCCTTTCTGCTTAAGTTCAAGCACTGCCTCCATTGTTGTGCTGAAATACTTCCAGGCAACTGATTCAGTTGCACCGAGTGCGGTTTTTTGTATCTCACGATGTGGCGGTTGTGCCGTTATCCCGCAAAGGTATATCGCTTCAACAAGGAATGCATCTGCAGTGCGGAATACACTCCCGATATTGCTTTGGCTCCTTATATTGTCAAGAACTATTATAAAAGGAGATTTGCCTGCTTCCCTGAACTGATCAATGCTTTTCCTCCCGAGCTCGGAATTTAGTAGCTTCCGCATGATATTTTTTATGCGAAAATAAATAAATAATAATATAATTATTGCTATTTTACTCCCTTTGAAATCTTTGGAAAAGAGAATATTAACAAGTAAAAAGCTGCATTATGAATATTCATGAATTCCAGGGCAAATCGTTGCTTAAAGCATATAATGTTGATATACAGGAAGGTTTTGTTGCTGAAACACCGGAACAGGCTTTAACTGTTGCAAGGCAGCTGCAGGAAAAATTCGGATCGGAATTTTTTGTTGTAAAGGCGCAGATTCATGCCGGAGGAAGAGGAAAAGGGGGAGGGGTAAAACTTGCTAAATCACTTGCGGATGTCGAAAAGATAACTGGTAATATGCTTGGCATGCAGCTTGTTACGCCACAAACAGGTACCGAAGGCAAAAGGGTGAACAAGGTGCTTATTGCCCAGGATGTTTATTACAAGGGACCGGGTACTACAAAAGAATTTTATATAAGTATGCTGCTTAACAGAAACACAGGGAGGAATATCTTCATGTATTCACCTGAGGGTGGCATGTCGATTGAGGAGGTTGCAGAAAAGACTCCGCACCTGATCTTTACTGAAGAGATTGATCCAGGAATAGGACTTCAGCAGTATCAGACAAGGAATATAGCATTTAACCTTGGCCTGTCAGGCACAGCTTTCAGGAACATGCAGAATTTCCTTCAGGGAATATACGAAACATATACGGGCATTGATGCCCAGCTTCTTGAGGTTAACCCGGTACTTAAAACAAGTAATGACAGGGTACTGGCAGTTGACTGTAAGCTGGTGCTTGATGACAATGCACTTTTCAGGCATCCCGAGCTTCTCAGCATGCGCGATTTCAATGAAGAAGATCCCGTGGAGGTTGAAGCAGGAAAACACAACCTCAATTTTGTGAAGCTTGACGGTAATGTAGGCTGCATGGTTAACGGCGCCGGACTTGCAATGGCTACGATGGATATAATAAAGCTCTCGGGAGGAGCGCCGGCAAACTTCCTCGATGTAGGAGGGGGTGCAAATCCAAAAACAGTTGAAGCAGGCTTCAGGATAATACTAAAGGACCCCAAAGTCAGGGCAATTCTTATTAATATTTTTGGAGGTATCGTTCGATGCGACAGGGTGGCAAATGGTGTGGTTGAAGCCTACAAGTCAATAGGTGAGATAAATGTGCCTGTAATTGTAAGGTTGCAGGGGACAAACGCTGAAGAAGCAAAGGAAATTATTGACAATTCAGGATTGAGGGTATTTTCGGCAGTTTCCTTCAGTGATGCAGCAGAGCTGGTCACAAGAGTTTTAAACAGGTAACAGGCGAAGGATTTGTGATGCCTCAGAAGGAAGAGAGATTTTTAGGACTTAAACTGCCGCTAATCAGGTTCAGAAGCCGTACAACATTTTTACTGTTTAAAGCAGGAGTGGCTCTTTTTGTCATCCTGCTTATACTTTTTATGATGAGCCGTAACAGTACGGGAAGGCTTGGCTCATACTTCAACCGTAAATGTGTAAACTATAAACAGAGGGATTACAGCAGGAGACTTAATGACCGGCTTCCTGATTATGCCTCGGCTGCGCGTAACAGCGGGATAGTGCCATGCAAGACAGATGAAGATATTAAGAAAAGAGTATCGACAGGAAAACTTGTAAAAGTCAGCGGTGGGAAAAACTATATAATTGACAGGCTTACACACAGTTCGCCTTACCTTACACGCGATGCGAATGAGGTTCTTAATGAAATCTCCAGGCGGTTCAGAAAGAAAACATCTGACAAGGGGCTTTATAAAGCCAGGTTCATAATCACCTCTATGACACGAAAAACGGAAAGCATCCGTTTGCTGAGGCGCAATAATTCAAATGCTTCTGTTAACAGCCCGCACCAGTATGGGAACGCCTTCGATATAAGTTATAAGAGATTCACAGTAAGGAAGCTGGTAATGACAAACTGTGACCACAGCTTCATGAAAGAAGTACTTGCCGAGATAATTTATGAAATGAGAAAAGAAGGGAAATGCTGGGCAACTTATGAAAGGAACCAGGGCTGCTTTCATGTTGTTGCAAGGTAAAGTCTATTTCTTGTGCGATTCGTCGCAGAAAGGTTTATTTCCTGATTTTCCGCACCTGCACAGCCAGATCTCACCCGGTTTCTCTTCTGTGTTTCGTTTCAGGTCCTTCAAAATAAAATTACCTGAAATTTTTAGAGGACCGAATTCTATTACCTCAACTGTTGCCTGAGCTTTTTTGCTTTTATTTTCTTCCATTTTTCAGCCTGTGAATCCTGTTTTTCTGTGTTTCCCGTCACAAAATGGCTGGTGATCACTGTCACCACACCTGCATATTGAGATAAGTCCATCCCTTACCTCTTTCTTTATGTTAGCATAGCTGAGATCAAAATCTCCTTTTATTACAATTGGCCCGTCGATCATAACCTTGGCCGATACCGGATCAGCATCCATTGCTTCGCTTCCTGCCTGCATAAGGTCAGGCCTTCTGAATTTCACATGGTTACACTGATCGGCTCTGACGTCCGCGTTTTTTTCCTCCTCATTCCATTTCCAGGTAAGGGCATCTGTCGGACAAAGATTCACCACCTCAATTATTTTCTCAGTATCCGCTCCCTCCATATCAACCCAGGGGCGCCTGCTCGGATCAAATACCTCTATAAGCTCCCTGTAGCAGTAAGAAGCATGAACACAGGCTGATGGCTTCCAGTATACTGTGATATCTTTATTTTTGTAACGTTTCCCTCCTGAGAAATGTTTTTCCTCATTTTCAATTGCCATAGCTGATCATCCTAATCCTTTAATAAACAGCGATATATTAATCGCAATCTTAAATTATATGTCAGGGTAGTTAACACACTGACAGAGGTTTCCCTAAATCCCCTGCAAGATAATATTTTTATAATTATCTTCGATTTATGCAGCAGGTGATATCAATGTATTGAAATTGGATTAATTTAGCTTTCCTGAGTGAAGTGGCTGCATAAATAAAAAGTCATTTGATTTGAATATTTATACAATTCTGATTTAAGTTTTTATTAAATTGCATCGTGTGTACCGTGTATTAACTAATAATAATCGTCTTTCCGGCAAAACAATGTCTGCACCTGGTTCATTTTCAGGGTTAAGAATAAACATAAAGGTTTATCATGTTCTGATGATGATCTTATTTTTATTTCTTACATGTGAACCAGTATTTCCGGCACCTTCCACTGAAAATGAATCGGTTATCGGTGCAGGTGAATTGATGGCAAGCGAAATAAACATATTTCTAATCACCTCAGGCGCCGTTGCAGTACTTATTCTGCTTGTGACATTTTTTTCCTACAGGATAAGAAGGCTAAGGACAGAGTTAAGGGAGGGAGCCAGGACATATTCAGACAAAATACCGGAATCAGCCGGAACGGTTGCAGAATCCCAGTTAAAACCGGAAGATACAGTGAAGGATGGTCCAAAAACCGAAGATTTATCAGGCCTTCTGCTTAAATCAATCGACCAGGGAATATGTTACTTTGACACCGCTGATAACCTGAAGTATGCCAATGATGCTGTTTACAGTCTTACCGGTATAGAAAAAAGCTCGGATTTCAGGAAAGAATTCATAGCAGGACTTCATCCGGAACACAATGATTATCCGGCCAGGCGCGATGAGTCTCTTGCAAGGGAAGGTTCATTCAGCTCTGATATAAGTCTGAGGCACCGTGACGGGAATTACATTATACTGTCAACAAGATCATCACTTGTAAAAAACAGCGAAGGGAAGCAAATTGGATACATGACCGTTATGCAGGATATAACAAACCTGAAAAAAGACATGGAAGAAATGGTCAGACATAATCTTGAAAGTGAAGCAGGCAACAGGTTGAAGGCAGGCTTTCTGGCCAATATCTCCCATGAGATCAGAACTCCGCTTAACAGTGTTGTCGGCTTTGCAAATCTGCTTCTCGAAGATAATCTCCCAAGGGAAACCAAGGAAGAGTATGTTGAGCATATTAATTACAACAGTGAGAAACTCCTGCAGATAATCGGAGATATTATTGATCTTTCAAGACTATCGAGTTCGCAGATTGAAATTACCTATGAAGAAGCATCGCTTTCTGCCATGGTACGCGATGTAATGGAAGAGATAAAAGTAATAATAAAGAGAACAGATAAGCCGATTATTCTTACTGTGAACAATAAGGCTTCTTCTGTTAACGACCTGATTTTCACTGATAAAATCTGGCTCAAAAGGGTGCTGAGCCATCTGATGGACAATGCTGTAAAATTCACTCTGGATGGATCAATTGAATTGATGTATTCTATTGAAAATAACGATATTGTCTTCACTGTAAAGGACACGGGAATAGGTATCAACAAGGAGAATCTTGCACGTATTTTCAATGAGTTCAGCCAGGAGGTTGGAGGACATCACAGGCCATTTGAAGGGTTGGGTGTAGGTCTTACACTGGCAAAGGAAGTTGTTGAAAGAATGGGTGGACGGATCTCTGTCAGGTCTGAAAAGGGAATAGGATCTGAATTCAGTTTCAATATACCTTACAGGCCAGCAGGTACAAAACTTAAGCGGGCACTGATTCCTGAAGATCAGTTGCTCAGTAACCTTGACTGGAGGAAGCACCGCTGTCTTCTTGTTGATGATAACAAGGATGTCCTCATCTATCTGAACAGAATACTAGTGGACACGGGTATAACCATTCTGACTGCCAGATCGGGCGTTGAGGCTCTTGATCATATAAGGAACGATAAAGGAATAGATGTAGTCATTCTCGATATGCAGATGCCTGAGATGAACGGAATCGAGGCTACAAAGGAGATTAAGAAGATCAGGAGCGACCTTCCGATTATAGCACAGACAGCATTTGTATTTGAAAACGATACCGATATTATTCTGGAGGCAGGTTGTGATGCATGCCTGATAAAGCCAATCAGACGGGAACATCTTATTACAGTTATGTCTAGTTTCATCAAGCCCGGCTAGTTCCTCATTTTTTATACTTACTTTGCATAGAGCAAACGAAATGACAAAGGCTCTGTATGCAGATATCATCCTGCCGCTCGCAGTGCGTGGCCGCTTTACCTATGAGGTACCGCCGGATATCGCACCCGGGCTGAAACCCGGAATACGGGTCAGTATTCCTTTTGGCAGAAACAGCATTTATACAGGAATCATTTCCTCGGTACATAATAACAAGCCTCCTTACAAAAAAATAAGGTCACTTTCCCGCTTACTCGACAAAACTCCATCAGTCAGTGAAATTCAGCTTAAGTTATGGGGCTGGATTTCAGAGTATTATATGTGCAGTGAAGGAGAGGTTATGAAGGCAGCAGTGCCTCCGGGAATGAGTGATGACAGTTACAGGCCAAGACTTGACACCTTCATCAGCCTGTCGCAAAAGTACAGTGAAGAAGAGCTTACAGTGCTGCTTGACTCACTGGGAAAGGCTCCCAGGCAGCAGGAGCTGCTTATAAGGTATCTGGACCTGGCAGAGTATGGAACAGGTAATGAATTACCGGAATTGAAAAAATCCTCCCTGCTTTCAAAACCGTCAGGAGCCCAGGCTGCACTTGATTCTCTTTTGAAAAAAGGTATTCTTACTTCAATGCAGAAGGAAGTATCCCGACTCAGCGCTTCTGATTCAGGAAAAGGGCCGCTGAAGGAATTAAGCGACGCACAAAGATCAGTATATGAGGAGATTAATGATCTGTTCGTCAAAAAAGACATTGTACTTTTGCATGGAGTTACTTCAAGCGGAAAAACAGAGATTTATATTCACCTTATAGATGAGCAGCTACGCAAGGGAAGGCAGGTTCTTTACATGCTGCCCGAGATAGCCCTTACAACACAGATCATTGAGAGACTTAAACGACATTTTGGCGGGCAAACAGGAATCTATCATTCCAGGCTTGGTGATCAGGAAAGGGTTGAGATTTGGAATAGGGTATCAGGAGCTGACAATTCAGGAAACTACAATCTTGTACTGGGGGTAAGGTCCTCAGTCTTTCTGCCTTTCAGGGATCTTGGCCTTGTAATTATCGATGAGGAACATGACGGATCATATAAGCAGCACGATCCTGCTCCCCGTTATCATGCCCGAGATACTGCAATAATGCTGGCTGCACTTCACGGGGCAAAAACAATTCTCGGGTCAGCTTCTCCTTCACTTGAGAGCTATGGCAATGCGAGCTCAGGGAAATATGGACTTTCTGTTCTCAGGGAACGCTATGGTCATGTCAATCTTCCCGAGATCGTTCTGGCTAATACAAGAGAGGCTTATAAGCGGAAGTTGATGGTGTCACATTTCACTCCCGAGCTTTTGCATGCAATCGATAATGCCCTTGGAAGGGGAGAACAGGTTATACTTTTTCAGAACAGGAGGGGTTTTTCTCCTTATATTGAATGTTCAGAATGCGGATGGATACCTACATGTGTTCAGTGTGCAGTTAATCTTACCTATCATAAATCTGTCAGCAGGATTGTTTGCCATTATTGCGGCTACAGTACAGGCCTTCCGTCAAAATGCGGAAATTGTGGTTCAACGGGCATGGCTACCCGTGGTTTCGGCACTGAAAAAATAGAAGACGAGATTAAAATAGTGTTCCCTTCAGCCAGGGTTGAACGGATGGACCAGGATACAACCCGGAGCAAAAATGCATTTAACAGGATAATAAAGGCTTTTGAGGAGAAAAGAATAGATATCCTTATCGGGACGCAGATGATTTCAAAAGGCCTTGATTTTGAAAATCTTACAGTAGTAGGGGTGCTTAATGCCGACAATCTTCTGCATTATCCCGATTTCAGGTCGCATGAAAGAAGCTTTCAGATGCTGGAGCAGGTAAGCGGAAGAGCAGGAAGGAGAAGCAGGCAGGGGAGGGTTGTCATTCAGACTTCTGATCCGGCAAACAGGATAATAAGACTTGTTCTGCGACATGATTTTGAAGGGATGTTCAGGATGCAGATGGAAGAGAGGAAAGCATTTAACTATCCGCCATATTCAAGATTGATAAGGATAAATATTAAGCACAGGGACAGGTCAGCACTGAATAATTTTTCGGAACTCATCGGTAATGAGCTGCGAAAGCAGTTCGGGAAGCGTGTTTTGGGTCCTGAGTCACCATTAATATCTCAGGTTCAATCATATTATATCAAGACAATTCTTATTAAAATCGAAAGAGACAAAGCTCCGGCAAGGGCAAAACAGCTTATCTCAGAGGTAATAGAGCGGATTGAGGCCGAAAAGGGGGCATCGACACTCAGGATAGCTGTTGATGTTGATCCGTATTAGAAAGGTGGAAGGCGGAAGGCGGAAGGTGGAAGATGGAAGGCATCCCGATAGCTATTGGAAGGCGGAAGGCAGATAAAATTTACTTATTTTTGAGATCCAAATATTCAGATAATGAAAATAGAAGTATCAAACGGAGAGATAATTGACAAGCTTACAATACTTCAGATAAAGCTTGAAAGAATTAAGGATAAAGCCAAGCTTGCCAATCTTCAGAAGGAATATGATGAACTCATAAAGGTATCATCTTCAATAATATCCACATCTGATCCCCTTTACAGGGCTTTATATGATGTGAATTGTGAGCTTTGGAAAATTGAGGATCATATCCGCGACCTCGAGAGGAACAAGGATTTCAATGATGATTTCATTCAGACTGCCCGTGCAGTATATTTTAAGAATGACAGGCGCTCTGAAATAAAGAGGGAAATTAACCTGAAGACCGCTTCTGGCTTCATTGAAGAAAAATCATACGAAAAGTACTGATAATGCGCCTTTTAGTCATAAGGACCTCGGCAATGGGAGATGTTGCCTTTACAACGCCTGTTATTGCAGGAGTGCTGAGACAACATCCGGATGCGGAGCTTGTTGTTATGACAAGGCCGGCTTTCAGGTATTTTTTCAGTGAGTCGGACCGTTTGAAATTATTCCTGCCTGATCTGAAAGGTAAACACAAAGGATTTGCAGGTATATTAAGGCTCTTCAGGGATCTTAAGAAAACAGGGAAATTTGATCATGTTATTGATCTGCACGATGTATTGCGTTCAAGGATTATTGGTGTGTTGTTCCGGTTAAATGGAGTACCTGTTACAACAATTGACAAGGGAAGAAGGGAAAAAAGCGCCCTGACAAAAGGAAGGAACAGGAAACAGCTGAAACATTCGGCTGAACGTTACAGAGATACTTTTATAAGGGCTGGATTTCAGTCAGAAGCCACTGAAGGGCCCTGGATAAAAGCTTCAGAATCAGCAACAAATAAGGTGTCGGCGCTTATTGATGAGGACGCTGGAATTATTGCCGGAGTGGCGCCTTATGCCCGCCATGAACTGAAGATGTGGCCTGAAGAATACATGCTTAAGCTTTTAGTCAGAATTGCCGAAGGAAGAAAGATAAGATTCCTGCTTTTTGGTGGAAATGAGGATATTGAAAAGCTTGAGAAACTGCAGGGAAAACTGAAGGATTCATATCTGGTGGCAGGCAGGCATAACCTTGATGAAGAACTTGCACTCATGAGCAGACTTGATTTCATGATAGCCATGGACTCATCGAACATGCACATGGCAGCTCTTACAGGAACAAAGGTTATTTCAATCTGGGGAGGAACAGATCCGCTTGCCGGATTTGGAGCCTGGCAGCAGCCAGATGAATATGCAGTCAGGATACCTGTTGATGATCTGACTTGCAGGCCCTGTACAATATTCGGCAAAGGTAAATGCCGGAGAGGTGATTTTGCCTGTATGAAGTGGCTGACCCCTGAAAAGGTGTATGAGAAAATTGTTAGTTTGAAAATTTTGTAATTTAAAATAAAAGATAGATTCAATGATGCTTGCGCGGATTTGTAATCCGTGCAATGTAAAAGAAACTAAATATGATTAAAAGAACCAAAATACCAACGAAAGCTGTACTTATTTTTA
>CAZEYY010000048.1:0-15480 GCA_964516485.1 uncultured Rikenellaceae bacterium | reverse complement strand
AAACTAAATATGATTAAAAGAACCAAAATACCAACGAAAGCTGTACTTATTTTTACAGCATGTTCCCTCTTGTTTATATCAGGATGTAAAAAAGATGTTATAAAACATATTTTTGATCCTGTTGAGATGGTGAATCCTTTAATGGGGACCGACTCGGAATTCAAATTATCAAACGGAAATACCTATCCTGCCATTGCAGTTCCATGGGGAATGAACTTCTGGACGCCACAGACAAGGAAGATGGGAGATGGCTGGGGATATACCTACGACGACAATAAAATTATGGGAATAAAGCAGACCCACCAGCCAAGTCCCTGGATCAATGATTATGCAGCTTTTTCATTAATGCCTCTTACAGGAAAGATACGGATCGATGAAACAGAAAGGGCTGCATGGTTTTCACATAAGGCTGAGCAGGTAAAACCGTATTACTACAGTGTATATCTGGCTGATTATGATGTGACTGCAGAGCTTGCACCGACAGAGCGTGCTGCAATTTTAAGGTTTACTTTCCCTCAGAGTGATTCTTCCTGGATCCTTCTTGACGGCTTTTTTAAAGGATCGATGGTGAAAATAATCCCTGCAGAAAGAAAGGTTATAGGCTATTGCCGTAATAACAGCGGAGGAGTGCCGCAGAATTTTCACAATTACTTTGTTGCGGAGTTTGACAGGGATTTCACTTCAGCACATACATGGACCGGTGATACAATAAACTATGATGTACTGGAATCTGAGACCGAACACTCAGGAGCCATACTGGGTTTCAAAACAGGGAGGGGCGATACTGTTTGCGTCAGGGTTGCTTCATCTTTCATAAGTCATGAACAGGCAGCACTTAACCTTAAGCGAGAGGTTGAGGGCAGGAGCTTTGAAGCTGTAAAAAGCGGGGCAAAAGAAGCCTGGAACACTCAGATGAAGAAGGTTAAAGTTGAAGGTGGCAGTCTGGATCAGCAAAGGACATTCTATTCCTGTCTGTACAGGATATTGTTGTTTCCCAGGCAGTTTCATGAAATAAATGAGAAGGATGAGCTGGTCCATTACAGCCCGTATAACGGAGAGGTATTACCTGGTTATATGTATACTGACAATGGTTTCTGGGATACTTTCAGGTCGCTGTTTCCTTTTTTCACACTAATGTATCCTGAGGTGAACAGCCAGATAATGCAGGGACTTGTAAATACATATAAAGAAAGTGGCTGGCTCCCCGAGTGGGCAAGCCCGGGCCACAGGGATTGCATGATAGGATCAAATTCTGCATCACTTATAGCTGACTCGTATCTTAAAGGAATCAGAGGGTATGACATTGAAACACTTTATGAAGCTGTAATTAAGAACACTAAAGGAAAAGGACCTGTAAATTCTGTTGGCAGATATGGCGCTGAGTATTACAATGAGCTTGGATATGTGCCTTATGATGCAGGCATAAATGAGAATGCAGCACGGACACTTGAATACGCCTATGCCGATTTCTGCATCTGGAAACTGGCAAAAGAGCTGGGAAGGCCACAGGATGAGATTGATCTGTATGCAAAAAGAGCTATGAACTATAAGAATGTATTCGATAATGACAGGAAACTCATGAGGGGAAGGAACAAGGATGGGGCCTTTCAGTCGCCTTTCAGCCCGTACAAGTGGGGTGATGCCTTCACTGAAGGGAACAGCTGGCATTATACCTGGAGCGTATTTCAGGATGTTGATGGACTTGTAAGCCTGATGGGAGGAAGAGAAAACTTCATTGCCAAGCTTGATTCAATATTTGAAGTACCTCCTGTTTTTGACTGTTCCTATTATGGGATAGTTATACATGAGATCCGTGAGATGCAGATAATGAATATGGGCAACTATGCACATGGCAATCAGCCCATACAGCACATGATTTACCTTTATAATTATGCAGGTCAGCCCTGGAAAACACAATTCAGGGCACGCCAGGTGATGGATAAGCTTTATAATTATCAGCCTGATGGTTATTGCGGTGATGAGGATAACGGACAGACTTCAGCATGGTATGTTTTCTCAGCAATGGGATTCTATCCTGTTACTCCCGGAACTGATCA
Organism: uncultured Rikenellaceae bacterium; assembly: GCA_964516485.1. GTDB lineage: Bacteria > Bacteroidota > Bacteroidia > Bacteroidales > VadinHA17 > LD21. The sequence continues at coordinate 13,423 of CAZEYY010000048.1, read as the reverse complement.
GTATGTTTTCGGATCTCCCTTGTTCAATAAGGTAACACTTGATTTCGGAAAGAGGAATAAGCTTGTAATCGAAGCTCCTGAAAACAGCGGTGAAAATGTTTATGTGAGGAGAATTAAGCTGAACGGGAAAAGACTTGACAGGAACTACATAACTCACAGTCAGTTGCAAGATGGCGGCAGGCTTGTTTTCAGCATGACCGCTGCACCTGATACAGTGCGTGGCACCAGGCCGGAAACATTTCCTTATTCTATGAGCAGGTAATTACCTCACCCCCTCGCTCCCCCTCTCCCGGAGTGAGAGGGGGATGCCACAGCTCCATAATTAACGAAAAGTTATAATCTAAGTTTTATTCCAAACCGGACAAGAAGTGCTGTCAGCCCTACCATGGCAAGGGACCAGATTAACGATCCGGCTATAACGACAAGAGGTTCAGGCGAATGCTTGTAGAACAAAATCGGTGTTCCGGATATCCAGATCAGGTAATAGATAATATCAGGAGCAATGTAAGTTGTAAGTGAATTTTCACCGGCAGGCCTGAGGAAGAAAGCCCATTTGACCTGCTTCCTGACATCCATGATCCAGTAAAGAAGCGCGAAGACAAGCAGGCTGATACCATTGCAGATCATACCCCAGCTTGGAGTTGCAAGTATCTTGGAAATGATGAACCACTTACGCAGTATGAAACCGCCGATGAGGCTTATAATGCCAAATGTAACAATTGTTACAATCAACTTTTTATAGTCTCCGGAGGATAATTTCTTAAGTATAAGCGTGGTGAGCAAGCCAGACAGGACTATGAAAGGTACATTCCCGTCGGTTATTGTCCCGAAAACAGGTTTTATGGGATTCAGGAAACTTAGAAGCTGAAGACCTGAAAGAATATTCAATGCAAGAAAGAAAACTACAGTCAGTGAAGTAATCAGTATATTGTCCCTGACAGCAAGGTAAACAAATGCCGCAACAAGATATCCCCAGCCTATAAGACCAAGGATTCCCCACCAGCTTGTAATCAGGGAACCATTATTAACTTCCTTCCCTGAGTTGAACCTGAAGACAAGAAACACAAGCAATGCCATTCCAAGGAGTTTAAAACCCATAGTGGACATTATTTTTGAAGAATCTTCAGAATAAGAGTTCCAGACCAGAAATACCCCGGTGTACATTAACAGCGACCAGAGATTTTTGCTCATACCTGTCAGTTCCGGATCAACCCTGCCTGAGTTGAGCATCAGAACGCCGATTATAAGAAGACTTATTGTACGTATTAAAATATGACGTGAAACGGCAAAATTATCCTCACCTTTCTTTATTCTTCCTCCGATTGCAAAAGGGATGGCCATCCCAACCATGAAAAGGAATCCGGGGAATACCCAGTCTGCAAGCCCCATACCATCAAAGTCAGCCTTGGTATGACCCAGCCATGAAGGAACTCCGGGCATATACAGGTCATTTACAAAAAGCATAAGGACCAGTGTAAGGCCTCTCATTATATCTATCGACTGAATACGGGTTGAGGATGTCATATGCTTATTATAATTTGTTGATTTTAAATCCTATATCCTGGTATTTATTGTTCATGTAAGGTACAGTGAGAATAAGTTTCCCTCCTGACGATGATACTTTTTCTGCTTTCACAGTTGTTCCGGTCCAGGTATTATACCATAAAACTGACCATGCACTGTTTCCGTCTTTTCTTAGAGTGAGCTTAGTATTATCAATTTTATTATTCCTGACAGCCCTTGCCCATCCAAAGGCCTTGTCACCACAATCCATGGCATAAAGATCAGTATTTGGCGCTTCACAGTCAAGAGGCTTGTAAGGTTTGTTTGCAAAATCGATATCAGAAACGAATTCTGACAGAAACTTCAGCTGTTCCCAGTCCTGACTGTTCATTATTGATGCAGTCCACCAAACCGGTGTAACTGCAAGACCATTGACAAGTGATGCCCAGATATGATTGTGGTAAGATATGTGGTATTCCTTCGATCCTGGTTTGTAGTACGTCAGGTCAGCTCCGGCTTCACCGAATATTGCAGGTTTTTCGAAATTATCCCAAAAACGTTTTGCAGCCCATCCAAAGTTGTACATATCGCTTCGGAGGCTGTCATTGGGAAATTTGGGAATCCAACCCTGAGCCGGGTAGAGATGTAAGTTTGGAACCTCGGTAATCCTGTACATTGAATCGCGGTATTGTTTAAAACCACCACTGAATGAGGCTGTCATAGGATGTCGGTAGGGATCATTCTCTGTAAAATATTTCTGGCATTTCTCAACCCATGCAAAGGCTTCCGCATGATGACCCTTAGCCCATCCGTCAGTTCCGTCCATCTCATTGATGAGCTCCCAGATACCCCAACTACTGCTGTGTGCAAAACGCGCGATAAGGTAGCGGTACTTCATTTTCTGATATTCCCAGGCAAGTGAATCAGAGTATACGTTTTCTGCTTTCGTGATCTGGCTGTACGGATTTATTTTCCACTGGGCTGCCCATACTGTTTCAGAGTACAGGTCATGGGGCCAGATGGCATACATGAGTTTTATATCATGTTTTTCAAAAATTGACAGCATTGAATCAATCTCTCCCAGTTTTTCCTGGTTATAAGAGCCAAGGCTATCCTCAATTACCCCCTTATCGTTGACGAAACCGCCATAGTTTATGTCCCAGATTGCAAAGAAATTGGCCTTGTTATCAATAAAAGTATTGAAGACCTCCTGGTTATTTCCCCATGGTGAATATGCTCCGACGCCGTAATATGAAGTGCCGTCGTCATGGGAAAAATAATGAGGATTATTTACCGAAGGCCTTATCCACCCATGGTGTTCAGAATCAAGTGCAGCAAATGAAGAGCTCTCTGATTCAGCTGACTGAGAGCCGTCATTTACGACGACTTTGTAGCTATAGGTCCCTGTTTCTGATGGTGAAAAGCGTATTTTCCATTTGTCAGCACCCTTGTAGTTATCATAGAAACCATTGATTTTTATGTTTTTGCCGGAAGGGGATATAAACACTGCATAAAGATCAATGTCGGCCGGATCATAAGGATTATCATACCTGACATTCTTCATATTGATTGTCAGTTCCAGCTTCTCATATTTTTTAACCTGTTCAGTATTTTTCTGTTCTACTGATACTTTTACAGCAGAACCCTGAGGGTATCTGGCATTTCCCGTTGAACAGGCCGTGAGGATCAATGCTGGAATTATCAGGACGCTTATTGAGGTCCTGAAAATTGTTTTCTTTGATTTCCGGTTCATATACTTTAGATTAATGTTTACTGCACTTAGCTTCAAAGTTTCAGCCTGAAATTGATCTTTTCAAGCAATACCGGCAGTCCGACTCCCATAACAACAGCCCATACAACAGACCCTGCAACAGCCAGAGCCTGATTATCAGCCTGTTTATAGAACAGAAATGGAAGGCTGAATTGCCAGATTATGTAATAGAACATATCAGGAACGAGATAAACAGTAAGGGAATTAGCTCCGGCAGGTCTCAGGAATAGACTCCAGTTCACTTTTTTCATTATGTCGATTATCCAGAAGAGCAAGGCAAAAAGAACCATGCTGATCCCATTGCAGATCAGGCCCCAGGAAGGCGTTGACTGGATCTTGGATATTATAAACCATGGTCTTAGAAGGAACCCTGCTAAAATACTTGCGATGCCCAGACCAGAAATAATCAGCACTGTCTTAATGCCATTTTTCTCCGCATAATTTTTCAGGATTATTGTAATAAGCATTCCGGAAAGAACTATGAAAGGGGCATTGCCGTTTATTATAGTACCCAGTACCGGCCTGAACGGGCTGAGAAAATCAAGCAGATGCAGTTTCGACAGCATGTTGATAATGAGGAATATGGCAACAAATACAGAGGCTTTTGAAATGCTGTCGCGGAACCACATATATACAAGCGCGGCAACCAGATAGCCCCAGCCTATTGTTCCAAGTATGCCCCAGGAATTGAACCGGAAGATCCTGTCTTCAGCACCCCTGAAAATAATCACCATGGGAATTATCATTAAAACACCAAGGATGCGCAACCCCCATATAAGATATTTACTGCTTTTTTCTTCATTATAATTATTCCAGACAAGAAATACACCTGTGTACATTACAAATGACCACAGGCTTTTTGTAATTCCGGTGTATTCGGCATTTACAGCCCTCGAGTTTGACATAAGAACGCCGATAATCAGCAGGCTTATTGTCCTTATAAGTATATGTTTGAAAAGGGCAACCTTGTCGTCTCCCTTTGAAATCCTGTTTCCTACAGAGTAAGGTATCGACATTCCAACCATGAACATAAATCCGGGAAAGACCCAGTCAGCCAGGCCCATGCCGTCAACATCAGCATTCACATGGCCAAGCCAGGCCGGCACACCAGGTACAAAAATGTCATTTACGAAAAGCATCAATACAAGGTTGAATCCCCTCATAATATCGATTGACATAATTCTGTTGCTCTTTCCCATACAGATAGTCTTAAGAATGAAGATTCAAGTTAAAAAATAAATTCGACGCCAAACCCGATTCATGATTTATGAAATGTTAAATCTTCTTAAACAGCGCTTTATCTGTAAATGGTATGTAAACGATTCCTAATTTTGTTTGAGACATCAAACTTTTAACTCCAAACTCGAAACTCAAACCTAATCTGCTTACCAATGAAAAAACTTTTTACTGCACTTAGTATTATTTTCATCTTTGTCTCTGTCAGCTTTGCCCAACCCGATATGAAGCTGAGGTCCGATATCCGCAATTCAGGATATATTCACTCTCCACTGCCACTTGATTACAGTAAATCTTTTGAAACTTTCGGTCTGACAAAGAAAGTACTCATATCAAATATGCTCTGTGACATGGAAAGTCTCGCAGGCTGGAGTCAGGAAGGACCTGGAGTGATGAGACTTACCTCCGGAAGGAGTATGAGCGGGAAGAGCAGCCTGAGGCTTGCTTCTCCAACATTGGCCGACAGCATAACAGGAAAAGGAATGGGCCGTGGTTCTTTCTATGCCAACTATGAAGTTGGCGGAAAAAGCTGGGAGAAATTCAACAGGATACATTTATATATATACCCCGATTGTGAAGGAGCAAGAAGCATCTATCTGAACCTGTATGTTGAGAATGAGGGGAAGATAAAAGTGCCGGACAAATATGGCAGGGAAGGTTACCATGAGATCAACCTTGTTAACGGCCAATGGAACGAATGCTTTGTAGAGATGACTGAATTGTCAAGAGATAAGGTTTCAAGGCTCAGATTTGCCATTGAGATTTTTGGCAAAGAACGTACAATGGGCGATTCACTTAAGTTTGACATCGATGCTGTTGAACTGCAGGTTGTTGAAAATCCTGAAGTTGTAAGCGGATGGAGACCTGCCGCAAACCGCATAATCTATTCCACTTCAGGATACAGGCCTGAAAGTGAAAAAACAGCAATTGTGAATGTCGCAGGCAACAAAGGGAAATTCCAGCTTGTTGACTTCACAACTAACCAGGTTGCCTGGGAGGGAAAAATTGATCAGAAAAAAACACGTATCGGTGATTTCGAAACAGCTGATTTTACAGAATTCAGTAAAGAAGGAATTTATATGTTAAGGGTTGGATCTGTTACAACACAACCATTCTTCATTGATAAGAACCTCTGGGATAATTCAGCCTGGAGGGTGACAAGCTTCATGTTCGTTGAGAGATGCGGTTACCCGGTTCCCGGCAAGCACGGGGCTTGTCATCCCGACCTTAACTGCGAATACAATGGTAAGATATTTCCTGTTAGCGGAGGCTGGCATGATGCTGCCGATATGTCACAGCAGGCCCTTCAGACCGGGGAGATTGCCTATTCAATAATGGAGATGGCAAACCGTGCAAGGGAGAAAAACGATATTGACCTGTATAACAGGCTGATGGAAGAGTCGTTATGGGGGATTGATTTTATTATGAAAACCCGACTCGGAGATGGTTATCGTTTTATGACCTGGGGAACTAACCTCTGGACAGACAGGCTTATTGGCACTGTTGATGATGCAGGCAGGCGCCAGGTGACAGTTCATAACGGAGGTTTTGAGAATTTCCTGTTCTCCGGAATTGAAGCTTATGCCTCTATGAGCATTGATAATGATCCCATGCTGAAGCAAAACCTTAAGAAGATAGCTAAAGAGGATTTCGGGTATGCTCTTAAGAGGTTCGAGGAACTTGGTTATGATGAAAGAATTAACAAGGGACACGGACATGCATATATGGCTTCACAAAGCCAGTACATGGCATCGGTATCATGGGCAGCAAGCATGCTGTACAAGCTCACAGGTGAAAAATATTATGCTGATAAAGCATCAGAGTTTATTAATTATGTTATTCAGTGTCAGCGTACCGAACCATTGAATGACATTCATAAAACACGCGGATTTTTCTACCGTGACCTGAATAAAAAATCAATTGTGCATTACACGCATCAGTCACGTGATTATGTTTATATGCAGGCACTTACAGAGCTATGCAGGACTCAGCCCAATCATCCTGACTATAAGAAATGGGATAATTCAATCAGGTTGTTTGGTGAATATCTGAAGAATATCATGCAATATGTGCAGCCTTATGGGATGGTGCCAAGTGGAGTTTATCACAAGGATGAGATAAAGGATTCGGTCAATTTTTATCTCGTTCAGGTTGGAATAAGGCAGGGTGCCGGACCTGATTTCAAAGAACAGCTGGCAAATGGTGTCAGGCTTGATGAGGAGCATTACCTGAGAGTTTTTCCTGTCTGGTTTTCATTCAAGGGAAATGCGGCAGTTCACATGGCAACAGGGAAGGCAGCAGCTTTGTGTGGTAAGTATCTGAATGATAAGGAACTGATGAATATTGCAGAGCAGCAGCTGTTCTGGATAGTAGGTAAAAATCCATTCGGACAGTCACTTATATGGGGTGAAGGAAGCAATTACATGCAGCAGTATGTTGCATTGCCGGGTGAAACAGTGGGCGAGATTCCTGTTGGCATGCAGTCGAGGTTCAATGAAGACACACCATACTGGCCGCAATTCAACACTGCAACATATAAAGAGGTATGGGGCTCATCTGCAGCTAAATGGTTTTCTCTGATTTCAGAATTCTGATAATCAGTATGTTAAATTTTAACCATAGGGGACACAGAGTCCTTCGCTATAGTTCAGGATTTCACAGCGAACACAATTCTGATTGAAAATTATAATTCTCTGTGAACTTTGTGAATTCCTCTGTGTACTTTGTGGTAAAATATTATTTGTAAAATAAGATATCAATAGTAATCAAAATACTCATATGAAAAAGCTGACTCTTCCTTTTTGTTTAATTGTAATAGTCCTGTTATCAGCCTGTTCAGGCAATAAATCATCCAAAAACGACTATCCGATGTTCTGGACCTGGATGGATTACAGACCCGGAATGAACTTCGACTCAGTATGCACTGTAATGAATGAAGCCGGTATTGACGGTGTGATGCTTAATGCGCCTACTCCTGACGATTACCGTAAGGCTATACCTGTTGCAAAGAAGCACGGAATTGAGGTATATGCCTGGCTCTGGACGATGAACCTTGAGCATGGCCGTGATTCGATGGTTAAGGCCCATCCCGACTGGCTTAGTGTAAACAGGAAAGGAGAGAGCCTGGCAAATACAAATGCTTATGTGGGCTATTATAAATTCATGTGCCCTGCGCTTCCGGAGGTCAGGGAGTACATTAAAAACAAGGTAAAAGCCTACTGTGAGGTTGAGGATCTCAACGGAATAGCTATCGACTATCACCGCTTTGTGGATGTTATACTTCCAACGACACTATGGTCAAGATATGGTATTGTACAGGACAGGGAGTACCCTGAGTTTGACTTCGGGTATCATCCTGAGATGATCAGGATATTCAAGGAAAAATATGGTTATGATCCCAGAGAGCTGGAAGATCCTTCAACTGATGAACAATGGCTGCAGTTCCGCTGCGACCAGATAACAGAGGTGGCAAATATGATTGCAGAGGTTGTTCATTCTTATGGGAAAAAGATGGCTGCTTCTCCGTTCCCTACACCAAAAATGTCAAGGAAAATGGTCAGGCAGGACTGGGGAAAATGGAATCTTGATATAGTTTTCCCGATGGTTTATCATAATTATTATACAGGTGATGTAAGTTTTATCTCCGATTGCACGCTTGAAAATGCAAGAGACAAAAATGCTATGACCACATTATACTGCGGCATGACTGCAACAAATGGTCCGGCTATGTTCGATTGCATGGATGCAGCGCTTGAAAACGGGGCTGAGGGAATATCAATATTCACAGTAGGGGGCCTCAGGTCTCCGGAGATAAGAGCTAAGTTTAAAGCTTATGCCGACAGCGCCAGGGCTTCACGTGCAGAACTTAAGGGAAAACCCAAAGCAGAGATTTCGAAGGCTGCAAATCCTGATCCCTTCGCAAACAATGGAATAATGAGTGCAGCAAATTTCAGAATGCTTGCCTCCCTGAGTCTGGCAAAGGCTTATAAATTGCCTGAAGTGAAGAAGGCAGATCCGGCTGTTGTGGAACGATTTGTCACAAATGCCATGCAGGTAAATTCAGCAGATGATTACATAGCAAGGCTTACCGGTCCTCAGAGAAGGAATCCCGAAGCACAACCAGTATTGAATGCAGTTGCAGGTCAGTTCGCCGGCGACAGGAATAGTATGTCGCTTAATCTTAGTGATTATAAGCTTGTTAAAGAGTATGGTTCAACAAAATACTACCAGGTGACAGAGCAGAACAGCGGAGTTGTATTTGATGTGAATTTTTACTTTTATGGAGGAATAATTTCAGGATGGAGTGTTGCTCCGGAGAAAGTATCTTATGGAAAATACAGTAAGTAGCTGTCTTTTACCTGTTATTTGTCTTTTTTTGATGAGATTCTTTCAATATAGCGGCTTTTAGCCTCTTCCGCATCTGCGTCCAGGGGAATATAGATTTTGGTTCTGTGGTCTATAATTACCTCCTTAAGCTTCGACAGGTCCGGGGATTTGTATGTTGCAGGTTTTTTTTCGAGCATGACAGAAAGTATTTAAGAAAAAAAGTCCCGCTTTTGGCGGGACTCCAAAAATTAAAATTTATAAGAGATAAACTAAACTAGTTTAACATTTACAGCATTTAAACCTTTTTTCCCCATTGCCAGATCAAATGATACCTCATCATTCTCAACAACAGAATCATTTAAACCTGAGGAGTGGACAAAATATTCTTTTTCTGAACTTTCATCCTTGATAAATCCAAAACCTTTTGTTTCATTAAAAAACTTAACTTTTCCTTTGTTCATATTTTATTATTTAAATTCAGCGCAATGTAAGGTTAATAATGTTAATATTTCATTTATTTTCAATAATTTAATTCTTAAACCGGATTTTGGTTACATTTGAGGATTAATTAACAAGGTGTATTCCACGTAGCGTTGTAACGCATTTACCCAGCCTGTATTTGAATTCATTTCAGCCGGGATAAAAATCCTTCGCTCCCGGGGCAACATCGATTACTATAAGGAATAATTTAAGGAGCCTTATTCATTACGGGTTCATTTTCTTCAGTTTTAATTTGAAGAAAATGAATGAACAGGCAGGTATTTGCTGAACAAAATAGTACATAGAAGATGGAATTTATTAAAAGATTATTGTTAACCGGAAAACTAATTCATTAAAGATGAAAGCATTAAAGATTGGGGATCTTTCAATAGCTGTCCCGGTGATCCAGGGAGGAATGGGAGTGGGCATTTCACTTTCCGGGCTGGCTTCTGCTGTAGCCAATGAGGGGGGAGTAGGAGTGATATCAAGTGCAGGCCTGGGATTACTTTATAAGGATTTCTCTGATAACTATCTGGAAGCCAGCATTCAGGGACTTAAAGAGGAGATCAGAAAAGCGAGAGAAAAAACTGTAGGTGTTATTGGTATTAACATTATGGTTGCCATGACAAATTTTGTTGATATGGTTAAGACTTCCATCTCTGAAAAGGCCGATATTATAATTGCCGGAGCAGGGCTGCCTCTTGATCTGCCATCGTTCCTTACAAAAGACAGTATCACAAAACTCATACCCATAGTATCTTCTGCAAGGGCTGCACGGATAATCTGTGAAAAGTGGAAAGGGAACTATAATTACCTGCCTGATGCAGTTATTGTGGAAGGACCGAAAGCAGGAGGACATCTTGGTTTTAAGGAAGATCAGATCGGTGACGGGGACTATTCACTTGAAAAACTGGTCCCGGAAATTGTGAGTGAGCTGAAAGTTTTTGAACAGCAATATAATCAGCCCATACCGCTGATAGCTGCCGGAGGAATATATACCGGAGGCGATATAAATAATATTATGAATCTTGGTGCATCGGGAGTTCAGATGGCTACCCGCTTTGTAACAACACATGAGTGTGATGCCTCTTCTGCATTCAAACAGGCTTACATTGACGCTAAAGAGGATGAGATTGAGCTTATTAAGAGTCCTGTCGGAATGCCGGGCCGGGCAATTTTTTCAAGTTTTATCCAGAAGGTCAGAGATGGTAAAAAGCAACCCAAGAAATGTCCGTTTAAATGCATAAAGACCTGTGATATTGATAAGAGCCCATATTGTATTATTGTTGCTCTTGCAAATGCGCTGAAGGGAAATTTTGAGCATGGTTATGCATTTGCCGGTATAAATGCGTACAGGGCAACCAGGATATCCTCTGTTAAGGAGATCTTCCAGATGCTTAAGTCGGAGTACCGGGAAAGCCAGTCATGATGGAACAAACAGTCTGACATAGCAGAAACATTCTAGTTTCGTTGCTATTGTACATTGTGTTATGATTTTTCCAGGTGCTTAAGGTGGCTTACAACAAACCTGATATCGCTCCAGGAAACTTTCTCGCCCAGAGCTTCCTTTACTGGTCCCATTCTGAGGTCATCATTTCCGGCGAAATGACTGCAGATAAGCTCAACTGTCTCCTGTGGAATGAGTTCATTGACAGGTATTTCACCTGTGCCAACAAAATGAGCCAGGTGGCTTTCTATTGTGGGCATGCTAAGCTCCCGTTCTTCAGCAATCTGAGAAATTGATTTCCCCTGTTTAAATGCATCCAGGGTGATTTTTTTTGTGTCAGGCTTCTTTTTTTTACCAGGTTTCTCTTTGGTATCGGATGTTTCAGGAATTTCAATGTTCTCCATTTCACAGTATGCTGTGATAATTTCCAGGAGTTCCTCTCCATATATCTGAGCTTTTTTCCTGCCAATACCCTTTATACGTTTTACAGACGCTTCCGTTTGCGGCAGTTTATTTGATAATTCGAGAAGAGTCTTCTGATGGAGTATCTGGAAATGAGGCACTTTCAGTTCATGTGCTTTGTTATTGCGCCAGTCCTTCAGAGCCTGGAACAGATCAGGATAAAGAGATACGCCGGAAGTAATATCAGTTTCTTTACGTGTATGGGTTTTTGCTTCAGGGATATCAATAACTGATTTTGCCCTGGCATTGAGAAATCTGCTTATCTGAAATCCCGACTTTGCAGAATTGAGGCATTCAAGTTTCACGGAGCAGTCCTTTGCTGTCCTGCCAAAGGCCTCATTGACCGTTTTGCGAACGGTTCTGTTGTCTGTTTCCACCTTATAGCCGGAAAGAATCTCTTTGAATGCTTCATTAATCTTATCAGAAAAGTAAACGGCAGCTTTTTTCACTCTTTCCTGCAATGGAACATTCAACTCCGGATCTGCTTCTGAATTAAGCAATTCCTTAAGCTGGAGATGGAATTTTCCTGAAACTTCCACTATATCTGTCTTTAAGCCTGCCAGGTTTTTTTCAAGCATCTCCTTCGGATTTCCAAGAATACTCTCAGAATGATCATTCACAACCTTAATACAGTAGCTCAGACGGTAGACAAGTTCCGAGAAATCGAAGAGCTCTGAAAGCAACTGTTTCTGGTATGCTTTCTTTGATTCGGCAAGCACTTCAGGTCCCGGCTGATTTTCTGTCGAATCCTTTATAAAACCTGAAATTGCAGGATTGTCTATGATGCTGCGTTGAGAGATATGGCTGCTGAGTACAAGACCTTTAAGAGTGCGGCATCTGCTGAGAGCCACATATACCTGTCCGTGAGCAAATGCGGCCTTTGCGTCAATTACAGCCCTGTCGAATGTAAGTCCCTGGCTCTTATGAATTGTAATGGCCCAGGCCAGCCTCAAAGGATACTGCGTAAATGTGCCGATAATAGTTTCCTCAAGTTCCCTGGTTTCTTCATCAAGTGTGTATCTCATATTCTGCCATTCAGCCTTTTCAACATAAATCGGCAGATCGTCATCAGGACATTTTACAACAATTGTATCTTCCTCAAAATCTTCAATTTTTCCTATTTTACCATTAAAGAAAAGCTTCTCAGGAGAGAGGTCATTTTTAACGAACATAACCTGGGCTCCGGTTTTCAAGATTAGCTCAGCGTCATTAGGATATGAAAGCTCAGGAAATTCATCCTTAATTACAGCCGTGAAGGTACGGGGCTCACCGGGAAGCCTTGCAAGTTTTGAGTCATTTATTGCCCTGGCCTGGTTGTTATGAGTGGTCAGAGTGATATATCCGCCACCCGTATCAGGGTCGAAATCAGGTATATATCTTTTATTAAGTTCATCCAGCACCTCGGCATCAACATTATTTTCGCGCACCTTATTCAATAAGCTGATAAAAACCTGGTCTGTCTGTCTGTAAATATGTTTCAGTTCAATTGTGATATAATCTGCACTGGCCAGGGCTCTGCTTCCGAAGAAGAAAAACGAATCGTAGTACTTTGCAAGGATATCTCTGTCATCATCCTTTACGACAGGTGCAAGTTGCTGAAGATCGCCTATCATAAGGAGCTGTACTCCTCCGAAGGGCAGATGACGGTTTTTGTATCTTCTCAGTGCCGAATCGATTGAATCGAGAGTATCAGACCTCACCATGCTTATCTCATCGATTATCAGGAGGTCGAGACTCTTTATAATATTAATCTTTTCCCTGCTCATCTTATAGCCTGTGGGATCATTCTGTCCTGATTGTTTTGACCTGTTGTTTTCAGGCAGGTAGAAAGTCGGGATATACGGATGGAAGGGGAGCTGGAAGAAAGAGTGTATTGTAACACCTCCGGCATTAATTGCTGCAACGCCTGTTGGAGCAACTATTACCTGTCGTTTGGGTGACAGTCTTTTCAGTTCTTTCAGGAAGGTAGTCTTGCCGGTGCCTGCCTTACCTGTAAGGAAGATATTGCGGTTTGTATACCGTATAAAATCAAATGCCAGTTGCAGATCCTCGTTTTGGACTGTTTCCATAAAATAAATTTAATAATTTTAGTAACGCAGCGAGCGTGTTGGGTAAAGATAGGGAAAGACTTCGTAATTTTTTCTGATTAATTCAGGTATTATGTTTGTCAGTTGTTATTTACCTGGTACTTGTATTTT
>CAZEYY010000047.1:0-25134 GCA_964516485.1 uncultured Rikenellaceae bacterium | reverse complement strand
GCAATCATAGCCTTGAAACCAAGGCTGGCAAGATCAGCCTTCCTGCTGGGTACAAGTGTCCCGATTCCTCCAAGCTGAATTGCTATTGAGCTGAAGTTTGCAAAACCGCAGAGTGCAAAGCTTGCGATAACAACTGACCTGGCGCTTAACACTCCCTGATGTATCATTGGAGTAAGATCGGAATAGGCTACGAACTCATTGATCACCATTTTGGTGCCCATAAGGGAGCCCACGCTCATTGACTCAGAGACAGGCACACCCATCACAATAGCAAAGAGGCTGAAAAATGATCCGACGACATCTTTAAGACGAAGATTGTCAACATCAAGACCTATGGCATTAAGTGATAATCCTGTCCATGCCAGGAAGTGACCGAAATAGCCAAGAAGTGCATCAATAAGCGCAATAAGTGCTATCACCCCGATAAGCATGGCTATAACATTCAGAGAGATCTTCATACCGTCGCTAGCGCCGTGGGATATCGCATCCATAATATTTGAATGCTCTTTTTTCACTTCAAGACTTATTGTTCCCTTTGTTTCAGATACCTCAGTTTCGGGGTAAAGGATTTTAGATATTACAAGAGCCCCGGGTGCAGCCATAAGACTTGCAGCAAGAAGGTAAGATGCAGGCACACCCATTGAGATGTAAACTGCCATTACTCCTCCCGCAATTGTTGCCATGCTACCGGTCATTGAAGCAAGAAGCTCCGAGCGGGTCATGCCTGAGAGGTAGGGGCGGATCATGATCTGTGCCTCAACCTGGCCGACAAAGGCACTTGCAACATTGGAAAGTGCTTCGCTGCCACTGACACGCATCGCCCAGTGCACAAACCTTGCAAGTACTGCAATAACCCTTTGCATAAGTCCCACATGATAAGCCATTGCCACAAGAACACAAACAAAAATTATTGTCGGAAGCAGGATGAAAAGAAATACTCCGCTTCTGACTATGCCTTCAGGAAGTATTTGTGTAACCTTTGTAAGATCTCCAAACACGAAGAGTCCGCCTTCTTTTGAAAAGTCAAGAAGCTTGTTTATTGCTTTTCCCAGGAAATAAAAGATATCCTGTCCGATCGGTATTTTAAGTATGAATATTGCGAGACCAATCTGCAGCAGCAATCCGGTTACAACAAGCCGGTAATTTATTTTCTTTCTGTTATTTGACCACAGATATGCAAGAAAAAGAATAATTATTATGCCGATAATTCCGGTAAACCTTCCCATTCAGATTTGATTTAGTAAGACAACTTCACCAAACCTACATCTTTTTTCAATATGTGTGATGGAATTGCTGAAAAAGAAATTAACTGTCAGCGGTACAGACCCACCTGTCCGTACTTAGGGATGGCCCTGTAAATGTTCTTGGCATCATTTCGTGGAAGGTAAATTTTAATGAACAGATGATATTCAGGCACCCTGAAAGCAATAATATTTTTCATTGAGCTCCAGGCATCCTGTAACCTGTATTGCAGATCGAACATCAGCCTGCTTCTTCTGTCGGTTCCGTTTTCAATTTCCTGCTGACAGACATAGATCCTTGTTCCGTCAGTCATTTCAAGAATATAATTCACAGGTTCTGTGATAGAAGTGTCAGGCATTATATCAGGCTTATACTCAGAGGTATCCTTAGGTGCCATCTTAATCATCACAGGTTCTTTCTTTATTGTTGCCCAGTCCCTGGCTATTGTGAAAGGATTAGCCATCAGTGACAGTATAAGGTTCTCGTCGCCTTTTATAAAGATCTTGCTTGCTTCAATAGCTGAGTATTTAACACTGTGAACGACAACCCCGCTTATTTCGAGATTTGCAGTACTGTCACCCAGGTTTAAAGTAAGGTATATTGAATCGGTTTCTGCCATTATCAGCCGTGACTGAAGAAAAGCTTTTTCCTTCAGAAGTTTCAGATACGTTGAATCGGAAAACACAGGATTTCCTTCCCTGCTCTTTTCAGTTGAGTCGATTCCAAATTCGTCACGGATACTGGCATATTTTCTACCCGGACTTAACATCATCATAATTGAATAATACACAAAGAAAGCTGCAATTAATACAGCAAGCGAAATCAGTCCCACGCGCCTGACGGATAATTTACCTGTTGTTTCAGTTTCCATAATTATTCAGATGTCGGGGTCAGAAAATATATACTTTAGAGCCTATGCTGAGCGTATTATAAATTGCTTCAAGGTCTTCATCATTAAGCCTGACACACCCGTGAGTCACCGGCATTCCCAGGAAGCGTTTATAAATTGTGCCGTGGATCAGGTAACCATCGCCTATTGATAAAGCGTAATCGCCAAGAACACCATATTCATACCTGGAAGGGTGTTCTTTCGGAGGTATTGGAAGACCTTCTTCAACAAAGGCCCAGTCGGGTCTTCTCCATACAGGATGAGTTATTTTTCCCTGTATCCAGTATCTTCCTTTTGGTGTTTTGAATATCCATTTTTTATTACCTTCAGTCTGCAGCATGGTATAACTTCCTGAGCTGCAGAATCCTTCCCGAACAAGTTTCTTGTTCTTATAGAGGGAGAACCTGTTTTCTGTCGTATTTATTACGATGTAAGACTGACCTGAAGTGTAGCTGTTATATTTTCTTGAAAGGCGTTGAATATCCTTGTTAAGCTGGGCGATCTGCTTCTTATATGCAGGCGTTTTTTTCAGTTCCTCATTATTTGTGATCACCGTTTTTCGTACGCCGGGCAATTCTTTAAGCGCCGGTGCCATAAAAAGGAGATACCATGAAGCGAGTATTATGAAGATGGCAGCAGCAAGTATGAGTGCAAAGTTTTTTAGAAGCCTGAACAGTCTTTCATTACCGCGTATTTTTTCGAAGGCTGACTTTACTGACCTGAGGAAATTTTCAGGTGTGAAGTTGTCATCATCCTGCCTGTTTTGCTCAGGTGGCAGGGTAACATCATTTTTAAATTCATTGTTTTCCATGAACAGCCTTTATTTGCTGATAACAGTATCCAGTTCTGCAAGTGATCCCACTATTGTCACCGGTGTTCCCACCCTGGCTATTTTAAAGACCAGATCCATTTCCTTGTCGGTAAGTGCCACGCATCCCTCTGTCCAGTCAATGCCTTTTCCTCCGTTGCCATGTATTTCTATCAGGCCGCCTATCTTGGCATTCGGAGGAAGCGTTCCCCTTGCAATTTCTGCCCTGAACCTGGCAGTATCCTCAGTGTTTGGATAATTGAGCAGCAGGGCTTTATAATATTTTGTTCTCCTGCTGTCGAATTTTTTAGTTATCCTGTACATGCCTTCAGGGGTTGCCTTATCACCTTTCACCCTTTTATAGCCTACCCAGTTTTTGCCCAGTTCAGCATCGAATTCATATTTCTTCCTGCCGCTGAAATAAACGTAGCATTTCCTCGAAAATTTATCAATAATTATTGAATAATCATTATTTTTTTTCGATTCATTTATTGTCAGATCAACCCACTTTTTCCATTGCGAATAGGATTTGAAGTAGTTTTTCAGGTTCTCAGTTGCATTCTCAAATGATTCGGTAAGAAGATACTCGGCATCTGTCACCTTGCGGTTTGCCTGTAGGTAATTACCCTTCCTGAAAGCTATATCGCCTTCTTCAAGAAGCATCCTGCCTTTTGATATACGGCTCCGGGTTTCCTCAGTGAGAGGGTAGTTGTCGAAAAGCTTATTCAGTTCCCTTTCAAGAGCTTTAAGTGAATGCAGCTTTTCGCTGAGTTTACTTTTCAGGTTTGCAGAGCTTGTAACTGAATTCTGCTGTGCATCAGTTGCCTTCTTTTCTGATAATCTGGCAAAAGACAATACTCTGTCATAATTTCTGAAATAGATGAATTTCTGGTTTTCCCTTTTCCAGTTGACCATAGCCGAGTCATAATATACCCTGGCCTGGTTATATAGTTTTCTGGAATAGGTGTCAGCCTTGTTGCCTGCCGCTTCTGAAATTGCTTTTCTGGCTGATTCCACCTCTCTGGCCGGTGGTTCAGGAGCAAAGCGTATAAGGAGTATTACCGTACTGGCAATTATTATTGTTGCAAGTATAATCAGCAATATTCGTTTCCAGGAAATTTTCATCAGCAGGCTTATAGTAAAAAAAACCCCGGAAGATATCCGGGGATTTATTCTGTTGAAGAAAGAAGATTTATTATCTCCTTACTTTTGCGATAGCTTCTTTAAGTTCGTTGTTGATAGCAACAGCTCTTTCTTTAGCAGCTTTAACTTTGTTGTCAGCATCCATGTATGCACCTTTGTCATACAGGCCCTGAGTCTCAGTTACAGAAGCATCGATAGTTGCCATTTCAGTTTTGATCTGCTCAAGAACTGCAGCACCTTCTTTACCCCTTGGAGCTTTCTTAACGAGTTTGCCATTCTCTTCGATAACAGCTTTGATCTCTGTCATGAGAGTCTCAACTTCTTTCTTTACTTCTTCTTTCTTTGTAGCAGCATTGGCAGCAACCTGATTAGCAGCAGCAAGTGTCTGGTCGAGTTTAACTGTTACGTTTTTGTAGTTTTTGAATAATTTGCCGTTCTGAACTTCAACTTCAGCCATGATAGCTTTCATTGAATCCTGTACTGCTGCGAATTCAGCAGGTACGTAAACTGCAGCTTCAGCTGTCTGAGCAGCGGTGATAGCAGCATTAGCAGCATCAATTTTTTCCTGTGGAACTTTGCCACAACTTGAAAGGACAGCAACCATTGCGATAGCAGCTAATCCCATGAGAACTTTGTTTTTCATTTTTTTGTGTTTTTAATTCTTTGTTTATTTGCAACTACCGGCGTTTAACTACCGGAATATTTCCTTTTTAAAAATACGGCGCAAATATAGTAATTATTTCAATCCGTATGCAGGTTGGATAAAAATAATTTTTCATGGATTAAATTCATGAATTTCAATAATTAGCTGTGAAATAATTAACAGAAGCCGAGGCTGGAATTGTAATTATTATTATGCATTTCTTCTTTTTGTTGTTGAAAAGAAAATTAACAAGCCTGCAGGCTGATAGTTGGACATTGGAAGAATTATACTACTTTGGAAGTGATTATGAAATGGGTGCAGGTATTTGATCCGGTTTCAGGTATTCTGGTTTCAGCTTTGCTGGCCTCCATACCTGTTTTCTTTATTTTCTGGGCATTGATAATCAGGCGAATGAAGGGCTATCTTGCAAGCATGCTTACCGCGCTGGCTGCACTGATTGTAGCTATTGCTGTTTACGGGATGCCTGTCAGGCTCGCTACGATGTCGGCTTTACATGGAATACTTTACGGGCTTTTTCCAATAAGCTGGATTTTATTCGGAGCCCTGTTCCTTTATAATGTCACCGTTAGGAGTGGCCAGTTTGAAATAATAAAGGGATCAATGGCATCAATCACCCACGACAGGAGGCTGCAGGCCCTGATAATTGCATTTTCCTTCGGCGCTTTTCTCGAAGGAGCCACAGGTATGGGCACTCCGGTTGCTATTTCTGCTGCCATGCTTGTGGGCTTGGGTTTTAATCCTCTTTATGCTGCAGGCCTTTGCCTTATTGCCAATACCGCCCCGGTTGCATTCGGAGCTGTGGGCACACCTATAATAATCGCATCACAGGTGTCAGGTCTGCCTGAAATGGCCATCTCAAAGATGGTGGGCAGAACATTACCTTTATTATCACTGTTTGTACCTTTCTACCTCGTTATACTTATGTCGGGCTTCAGAAGGTCACTTGAGGTGCTTCCGGCAATCCTTGTTTCAGGAGTGTCTTTTGCAGTTGTTCAGTGGTACACATCAAATTATATGAATCCGATGCTGCCTGATGTAATTGCCGGAATAGTATCAATAATTTGTCTTACAGCACTGCTAAGATTCTGGAAACCTTCAAAAATATGGCGTTTCAGAGATGAACCGGTGAATTCTGCCGCTACAGTAAAAGCCTACGGAATTTCTGAGGTGGTTAAAGCCTGGTCTCCGTTTGTGATAATGACACTTGTAATTATTACCTGGGGCCTGCAGCCGGTGAAGGACACTCTTAATTCCCTGATCCATTTAAAATTCAGTATTCCCGGACTTAGCGGATCAATTCTTAATCAGGATGGTACGCCGCTGGCAATAAAACAATTTGATCTTAATATCCTTACAAGTCCTGGTAGCGCTGTACTGTTATCAGCGTTCATTTCAATGCCAGTAACCGGACTCAGCCTTAAGGAAGGATTCAGTGTTTTGCTCACAACACTAAAGCAGATTAAGTATCCTGTAATAACAATAATCTCAGTGCTGGCATTTGCTTTTATTTCAAACTATTCGGGAATGTCGACAACTATTGCCCTTGCGCTGGCAGCAACTGGATTTCTTTTCCCGCTGTTTGCACCCCTGCTTGGATGGCTGGGGGTTTTCCTTACCGGATCTGACACTTCATCAAATGCACTCTTCTGTAAGCTCCAGCATACAACTGCAAGTGCAATAGGTGTTGATCCTCTCATCACTGTTAGTGCAAATGCCACCGGTGGAGTAACAGGAAAGATGGTTTCACCTCAGTCGATTGCTGTAGGAGCTGCTTCTGTTGGACTTGTAGGTAAGGAAGCCGACCTGCTGAGGTTTACACTCAAACACAGCTTCATAATGCTTGCCATCTTAAGCGTTATAACTTTTCTTCAGGCCTATTATTTAAAAATAGTTGTTCCGGAATACACAATAAATGAGGCTGTTGTAAAAACAGGATCTGCTTCAGGCATTTCAGGCAACATGCTTTTGCTTATCCTTGCTGCATGTCTTGTAGTCTTTGCAGCTGCTGTCAGAATAAGCACGGTCAGGAATGGGAAAAAAGGATAGGATATCTCACTGTTTCATGAATAGAATATACGTAATCCTGGTCATTGTTCTTATGCTGCATTTGCCGCTTGCTGCACAGGAAAGGCTCCCTGCCGTTACACTTAAGGCAATTGATGGTGAGGAAATTCGCTTATCAGACTTTATTGCCCTTAATAAGGTTCTTGTTATTTCATTATGGGCTACATATTGCCCACCATGCATTGACGAATTTTCGAAGGTCACCGGACTTTATGACTCCTGGAAAAAAGAAATTGATTTTGAGTTTATTGCAATCAGTATAGATGATCAGAGGTCATCAGGAAGGATAAAAAGTCTTGTGGAAGTCAGGAAATGGCCATTTATTTTTCTGATAGATGAAATGAAGGAGACAAAAGCGGCTCTCGGATATTCAGATATTCCCTTTTATTATATTGTCGACCGCAACGGGAAAATTGTATTCAGTCATGAAGGTTATTCACCTGGTGATGAATCGATAATGCTTAGCGAGTTGAAAAAAGCTGGAAGGAATTCAAAATAAGGAAATTGCATGCCCCTCTCACCACGGGAGAGGAGAGAGGGGTGAGGCGGTTGGAAAACAGGGGATTGCTCGCTTCGCTCGCGTTCCCATGGGGGAGATCCCTGCAAGGCAAATGCAAACCCCTGTAAAGCTCATCGCTTTACAGGGGTTTTGTTTTCTGCATGGCCTTCACCAGGCAAGCCTGGATCGGCCATGTAGAAAACAAAACCATCCGCCAGCTGGCGGATGGTTTACATTTGCCTTGCGGAGAGAGGGGGATTCGAACCCCCGGTCCGCCGATAGGCGAACAACGGTTTTCGAGACCGCCGCATTCGACCACTCTGCCATCTCTCCGATTTTATTGTCTGATTGTCTGTGTGTCAGATGTCTTTTTGTTTGTTATCTCCTTTCAAAGACTTACTCAAACAACCGGCTGACAAAAGTAGCAAATATTTGTTATCGCATACAATTTATTCTTTTTACATATTGCAGGAATCCGGATGCTGCAAATATTTCAGTCAAAACTGACAGAGGTTCTTTGATACAAGGATTTAAAAAGCTTTATTTGCAGAATCCTAACCTGTTAAATTTTACTCAGATGAAGAATAAGTTGAATCTGCTGATAGTTTTTGCAATGTTTGCATTATTTTTTTCCGGCTGTAAAACGGCTTCTCAAAAGGATCTGTCAAATCCTTTCTTTTCGGAATTTAATACACCTTTCAATGTTCCTCCCTTTGAGAAGATAATGGCAAAACATTATATGCCTGCATTTGAGCAGGGTATTGCTGAAGCAAGGAAGGATATAGAGAGTATCGTTAATAACAGAGAAGAACCTACATTTGAAAATACAGTTGCGAAATATGACAGGGCCGGGGAGCTGCTGTCGAAAGTGATGAATGTATTCATTGCCCAGACTTCTGCCAACACAAATGATTCACTTCAGAATCTACAGATTGAGATTTCTCCCAAGTTTGCCGGATTCATGGATGAGATACTGATGAATGGCGGCTTATTCCAAAGAATAAAAGCTGTTTATGAAAACCAGTCGCAGTATAACCTCACGGCAGAACAGAAATTCAATCTCGAAAACCTTTTCAAAAAATTTGTAAGGAATGGTGCAAACCTTAACGGAGCTGATCAGGATTCACTTAAATCACTGAATCAGAGATTGTCTGTTCTGACAGTCAAGTTCAGTCAGAATGTTCTTGCAGAGACAAATAATTACATGCTTCTGTTAGATAAGAAAGATCTTAAAGGACTTCCTGAGAGTGTTGTGGCAGCTGCTGAAAATGCTGCAAAGGAGGCCGGAAAGGAAGGTAAATACGCATTTACAACCCAAAGACCAAGCATTTTTCCATTCATGACATATTCACCTGACAGGGAGCTGCGCAGGGAAATATTTCATGCTTATACAAACCGCGGGAATAACGGCAATGAAAATGATAATAACAGGATACTTGAGGAAATAGTAAGCCTAAGAGCCGAAAGAGCTAAACTACTTGGATATAAGACACATGCAGATGTTGTTCTTGAACCAAGAATGGCAAAGAATCCGGAAAATGTCCTGAGCCTTCTGAATGGCCTGTGGGAAAAAGCTATTCCGGTTGCAAAGGGTGAGGTTGCTGAAATGCAGAAGATTATCGACAGGGAGAAAGGTAATTTCAAACTCGAACCTTCCGACTGGTGGTATTATGCAGAGAAGCTTAGAAAGGAAAAGTATGACCTTGATGATAATGAACTCAGGCCTTATTTCGAACTTGACAATGTGAGAGATGGTTTCTTCACTGTTGCAGGAAAATTATTCGGAATCACATTTACTGCCATAAACAATATACCTCTTCCGCATCCAGATGCTCAGGCATTTGAAGTAAAGGACGCTGACGGAACTCATCTTGGAGTCCTTTATATGGACTTTTACCCCAGGGAGAGCAAGCAACAGGGTGCATGGTGCGGCATTTATCGCAGTTATCATCTTGCTGACGACAAGCCTGTTACACCGGTGGTTACAACAGTCTTCAATTTTACAGCTCCTGCCGGAAACCAGCCGGCTCTGCTCAGCCTCGATGAAGCACTGACACTCTATCATGAAATGGGACATGCGCTTGATGCACTGTTCAACAAAAGTACTTATATGAATACCTATGTTGCCTGGGACTTTGTGGAACTCCCTTCACAACTTATGGAACACTGGGCTCTTGAACCTCTTGTTCTCAATATGTATGCAAAACACTGGCAGACAAATGAGGCTATTCCTGCTAATCTTGTTCAGAAGATAAGGAACAGCGGTTATTTCAACCAGGGCTTTGATAATGTAGAAGTACTTGCAGCCTCACTGCTTGATATGGCGCTTCATACTTTAGAAGCTCCTGCCAGGATAGAGCTTCAGAAATTTGAAAAGGAATATTTTGATAAAACAGGCCTCCTCCCTCAGATCGTTTCAAGATACAGGAGCACATATTTCACACATATTACCGGTGAATATGATGCTGGTTATTACTGCTATACCTGGGCAGCAGTACTTGATAATGATGCTTATGATGCTTTTTCAGAGAAAGGTATTTTTGATCAGACAACTGCAGAATCATACAGGAAGAATATCCTTGAAAAGAATGGTACAATGGATGCAATGCAGATGTTTGTTAATTTCCGTGGACGTGAACCACAGATTGAGCCTCTTCTGAAAAACAGGGGGCTTGTCAGGTAGCTGTCTTATTGTTTTTGAGTCTTTTATACCTTCTCCAGAAGGGCAGGGTTGTAAGTGAGGTAAACCTTACAAGGTATTTTACAGGCATGGCTGCCATAGCGTAGTGAACTAACCTGTAAATGGCTGCACTGATTGCCACCATCCCTGCAATGCTCAGAATATTTGATGCCAGCCACCACAGAGTTGAGGAAGATTCTATTGTGAAATAATTAACAATAAGGCTGAGTATCAAAGCATTGAATGAAGAGAAGGCAAGCCAGAAGACGAGAGCTAATCCATGTGCAGATTCTATTGCTCTCTGCGGGCAATTGTTAATGCATCTCATGCAGCTTTCACAACTAAGCTTCCAGTAAGGTCGTTTGCTGATTTCAATTATTGACGCTGTAGGGCATTCCTTCATACACAATCCGCAATTATTGCATTTGTTGTTTGCAATAAAGGTCTTGGCAAGAAAAAAACGTCCGCCAATGTAATAAGCAAGTGCTATAGGGCTGATAATCAAGTCTACAGGTAGGCTGAACAAGCCTCTGTATACATTTCTTCCTGATAAAATTTTCCTTGTGAATTTTCTGACAATGCGCTCGCACCTGTTTGAAATAGATTCTATTACAGTCTGCCTGAGACCAGGGTGTAATGAGATCCAGTTCGATGGCATGTCGAGCTGCCGGAATCCGATGCATCTGTAGCCTTTGAGAAGCAGAATAAAAGCAGGCAGCAGAAGTGCAACACCGCTAAGCCCCGGAAGGAAAAGCTTTGAAAGTTTAAGCCCCCCTCTTGTGTTAAGCAGAAAGACTTCCTTCCCTCTTCCCCGTGGGAAACCAGCTATGAATCTGAGCATTATCGGAGCTGCATTGAAGCCATGTGTGGGAAAGGCAAAACCAATAAGGTGGTCACTTCCTGCCGGTGGCAGATCAATATTTATGAGCCTGTCAATCTGCTGGACCCTTATATTAATATTATTTTTTTCTGCTTCATCTGCAATCCAGTATGATGCCGATCTGGCATTGCCTGTCCCGGATATATAATATATGTATACAGATCCTCTGTTATTCATAGTGAGCAATTGAAAAATTGCACCTCCTTATTCAATATACTAAGATATTGATAATACCTTTATTTTTGCACAGATTTGCTCAGATGGAAAAAATAAGCCTGTACGGATTGTCGGAAAATGAGATATATGTGCTGCTTGAGCCATACGGTTTCAGCAGTGCAAATGCGCATGAGCTTGCTGTGAATATCTATAAAAGACGGTTCAGGTCTATCGATGATTTCATAAAAATACCTGAGAGGCTCAGGTCAGTTCTTAAGTCTGATTTCCGTACCGGGTATTCGGAATTCGTCGATTCATTTACATCGGATGACAATACTGTTAAGTACCTTTTCAGGACTGATGATGGCAGGCAGTTCGAGGCAGTATATATCCCTGAGGACAAAAGACATACTGTGTGCGTGTCAACGCAATCAGGTTGCCGGATGGGCTGCATGTTCTGTGTGTCAGGCAGCTTCGGTTTTCATGGTAATCTTGAGGTCTCAGAGATACTGAACCAGGTACTTGGCATCCCCCCTTCAGAACTTATAACCCATGTTGTATTCATGGGAATGGGTGAGCCGCTTGACAACTTTGAAAATGTCGTCAGGGCCGTGAAGGCGCTGACAGCTCAATGGGGACTTGCATTAAGTCCGGTGCATGTAACAGTCTCAACAGTTGGAATAAAAGATGCAGTCAGCAGTTTCCTGCTTCAGTCAGACTGCAACCTTACTCTCAGCCTTCATTCCCCGTTCCCTGATGAACGTCTGCAATTCATTCCGGCGGAGAAGCGAAATCCCTTCAATGATGTTTTGGCTGAAATGAAAAGAGCAAGACTAAGGAAGGGGAGGAGGCTTTCGGTGGCTTATATAATGATTGAAGGATTTAACGATACTGAAAAACATCTGAATGAACTGATTGTACTGCTGAAGGATACCGGCATCAGAGTAAACCTGCTTCCTTACCATTCCGCAGGAAACAACAATCTTATGCCTTCATCTGCAGAAATGCTGCACTTCTTTAAACATTCCCTTGTAATGGCTGGGATTTCAGCATCGGTCAGGAAATCGAGGGGTGAAGATATAGCAGCAGCCTGTGGTCTTCTGGCAGCAAGGCTGGCCGGACGAAGGTGCTAATTTTTCTTTTCGGGATTTATAAGCTGGAACATATATTCATCAAGGTAGCCATCGAGAGTATGGACCCACCCTTTTTTTATTCCCGATTCAGTGAACCCTATTTTTCTGAACAACTCCAGGCTTTCTATATTGTTTCCCAGTATGTTGCAATATAGCTGATGCAGCTGCAGTGTTTTGAAGCAATAGTCAATAAGGCAGGTGAGAGCCATTGTAGCATAACCCTTCCTCCTGTACTCCTCGTTGGCGATCAGTATCCCCAGGCCGGCCCTTTTATGATAGGGGTCGAAATCGAAAATATCTATTGTGCCAATTGAGATTTTATCACTTATCAGGTCGATCATAAGCCTGAGCTGTCCTGTCTCATAAATGCTTTTGTGGGAGTTCTCAACATATCTTTTCAATGTGTATTTTGAGAAGGGTGTTATGGTATTGCTTATCACCCAGTATGAAAGGTTGTTTTCCCAGCTGTAGAGAAGTTCAAGATCTTCCGGTTCAAGGGCTCTGAGCCTTATATCTTTGTATTTCATACCGCTTGAAGTTGTTTTTTACTTTGGAATTGTGTTGATGTTCCTGATAAAAGCATCCTTGAATCCGGCTTCCCTAAGCAGTATTACATCAGGTTTTGCCTTTGCTACTGATGGATATTCACCGGTGACATACCTGTAATATCTGTCGGAGGAATAGATCTCCCTGACTCCTTCAGTCTCCCTGAAAAAGCTCATTTTAATTGGTTGTCTGGCAGCTGCAAGCTGTATTACATAAGTCTTCAGCTGCGACTGTTTTGTTGCAGGTGTTTCACTTTCAACAGGAGGTTCACCATCTACATGAAGAGGCTTGCTTATGTCATACTGATTTACAATATAAGCATCTTTAAAGCCTTTTTCCTTTACATAAGCCAGGTACCTTACGGCATCAACCTTGTTTATGAATTCTCCAATAAGGTAGGTATTTTCCTTTCCGTTCATTACAGGGTTTATGAACAGGGATGTTGTCATTTCAAGGTTTCCGAAACTGTCAGGAGTAAGTTCATTTTCTCCTTTTGCCAGCACTATGCTGTACCTGAATGATGATGGATGCCTGAGATGTCTTGGAGTATAGCCTTCAAGGCTGATTGATATCCCTGTTCCGGGATCGATAATTCCAAAAGTAGCCCTCCTGTTATATTTTCTGCCCTGAGGATTATCCGATCCGTCGGTATTTGTGTTAAGCGCTGCAAAATCCGTACTTCCTGCGACCTTTCGTACAAGCTTGTTTCCCGGAATCCCGGAATTTATAAGATAGCTGATTACAGCGTCAGCTCTTTTGCCGGCAAGTATGAGGTTGTGTTCATCGGTTCCCTTAGAGTCGGTGTATCCGGTAACTTCAATCTTCAGCTCCGGCTGATCGAGCATGATTGTTCTCAGGATATCAAGGCTGGCTTTTGCAGTATCATCAAGCATGAAGCTGTCGAAGTCGAAGAGGATGTTTTTCAGCATCAGGAAATTCTGTTGCAGCTTCTTCTCGGGCACAAGTTTTGACGACAGGCTGACAATGCTTCCTGCCTGGTCTATCGGCAAACTAAGAGCTATTGTATCAGTTTTGTAGCCGGTTTGTCTAACATACAGAAGATAATCGCCTGGAGCGACAATAAAGCTGTACATACCGGTATCGCCTAATTGTTGTTTTGGTGCAAGAGTAAAATCTTTTTCCGCACGTGGTTTTAAGCTCACTGTATCGGTTTTTGAATCGATCTGGCTTATCAGGATTTTAAAATCGCCCGGTTTTACCTGCAGCCTGTATGAGGCAGGATCCTGTACCGGTAAGTTTCTTACAGGGACACCTGATTTTGCGTCAGTGAGAAGTATGTTTGCCTTTGAATAGTCAACAGCATTGCCGTCTTCAGTAATTACAGTTCCTTCTGCAGTGATTCTTTTTTCGCCGGCAGCAGCAGCCTTTATTGTGAAGATATTCCGTTGGCCTGCATTCTCGTCATAATAGCTTGCAATATACCCTGAATCGCTGTTGTTAAATATAATAAATGAGTCGTCAAGAGTTCTGTTTACAGGGTAAGGCAAGCCTGTTGGCTTTGACCATGAGGAGTTTTTTAATACAGATCTGAAAACATCATAGCCGCCAAGGCTTGTATGTCCTGAAGAACTGAACAGCAGTGTGTTATTTACTGTATTGAAAAAGGGAGTGTTTTCATTGAATGGTGTGTTTATTGCATTTCCACAGTTTACCGCTTTCTTCCATTTACCATCTTTATCCCTTGTTGTTTTCCAGATATCAAGCTCTCCTTTTCCTCCGGGCATATTGCTGGAATAATAAAGTGTCTGTCCGTCAGGAGTTATGAAGCCATGTGCTTCCCAGTATATTGTATTGATTTCCTTACCCAGCGATCTGATTTTTGACCATTCTGAACCTTTTCTCTGACTGTAATACAGGTTTCCGTCATCACCATCGTCCAGGTAAATTATCAGAAAACGGCCATCGGCTGTAACAGAATTTGTATAGTACCTTTCTAATCCGCCAAGTTGTGAAGTTATGTCTGAGGGTTTATTCCATTCGCCATTCCTGAAGGAACAGAAGATCTTCGTTTTGCCTTTAATCCTCTGTGTGAAAAGAAAGACCGAGTCATTCTGAGATATTACCGGATTCATTGCTCCCGGATAATCCTTCAGCCAGGGAACATAAAGCTCAGTCATGGTCCGGAAGGGTCTCTTTTCAGCCTCAATGGCATATTTGCAGTTGCTAATCTGATTATTTATGTATTCAAGACTGAAAATATCATAACCCGACAGTCTTCTTTTTGCATCATTAAAAAGCTGCAGGGCTTTTTCAAGACTGTCATTCTGCTGGTAGGCAAGGGCAATATAGAGGTAGGTATCAAGAGGGGCTGCATCACCGTATTCGGTATACTCGTCATCTTTTTTTACAACATTTGATATTGCAGCTTTAAGGTACTTCAGGGCTTCAATCCTTTTTCCGTCGATGTTCAGATAAGATATCCCAAGTTTGGCTGCGAGGTTTGAGTTTTCAGGAAAGGCATCAGCAAGAGGTTTATAATGTTCAGCGGCTTGTTCATAATCCTGATCATAATAAAAGAAAGCATCAGCTTCCTGAACGGCCTTAATAAGCTGTTTTTTGGTAATAGTCTGTGATGAAAGGTAATTGAAGCTTAATAGAAAAAGTATAATCAGGCTTGCTATTCTTGCCACGGCATGCGGTGTTTTATTATTAAGCTTATTTTGAAACTTTCTTTATGAAAATTTCATCAGGATAGCCCCTTCTTATGAGCTCAAGTCTCCAGGCATAAGCTTCTTCCCTTGTATTGAATTTGCCTGTTGTGTACCTGTAGAACCTGTCATCTTGATTATAAAGTACCTTAAGATCATTAATGCGTTTGAAGTAACTTACATCGACCGGTCTGCGCAAGGCTATTACCTGTACAGTGTAGTAGAGGACATCTTCTTCATTTACATTTCTGTCGCTGACGTCGCTTACATTCACATTAGTTACCATTAGGCTGGAGTCAATGGCATCCACTACCGGGATCTCGGCAAGATTAATTTTTTCGTACTGTGTTGTGTCAACGGCAGGGACAGGTTCAGGTGCAAGGAAAGGAATCGGCCTTGTTGGGTCGGGTTGCAGAACAACGTCTATTTTTATTTCTGACTGAGGATGATTTTCAAGGATTACAGTATCAAGAGTCTGGGTGAAGTAATAGGAGCTGGCATAAACTATTGTGTATTTTCCGGGCGTAACAATGAAATTGTACAGGCCTGAATACTTGTTCGGGTAGCCAACATCAACAGTGTCTCCTGTTGTACTGTTTATAAGATGAATAAAGTAATTCTTGTCGAAGGACACAACAGTATCGCTGAGGCTGTAATATCCGTTGATCTGGAAGGTTCGTGTTATTTCCGATTTGCCAAGTTCGAGATACATGAGGTCCTTTTCCTTGTAATCTGTTGTCATAGAGTAATACGCAGCATTCCCTTTATTCATAGGGAGATAGAACTTGTCGTCATCACTGCTGTTCAGAGGATAACCCAGATTTTCAGGATTCTGCCATGCTGAATTGATAAAGGCACTTTTGAAATTATCATATCCGCCTATTGATGCGTGGCCTTCAGATGAAAAATAGAGCTGGGTCCCGTCTGAAGTGACGAAAGGGGTGTCTTCATTATAGGCGGTATTTACTGCAGGACCAAGGTTTACAGCAGGACCCCAGTCCCCGGAGCCGTCTTTTTCCGAAACATAAATATCAAGGTTTCCCTGACCGCCTTCCCTGTTGCTTGTGAAGTACAGTTTCTTTCCATCAGCCGATACAGAAGCATGCGACTCATAGAATTTTGTGTTAATGTTCCTGTTTAGCTTTCTGACCGGCGACCAGTAACCATCCTTATAAGTTGAGGAATATAGTGCTCCGTCGTAATTGTCTGTTTTATAAAGATATAATTCCGTTCCGTCGCTGTTGAGGGCACAGGTGGAACAGTCTTCACCTGCATTTATCTCATTTGTGATTTCAACCGGAGTTTGCCATTTACCTCTTTCTTTTCTGGAGTAATAAATAACATTTACAACACCTCGTCTTTCCGTAAATGCAATTGTATTGCCGTCGTAACTGACAGCAGGATTCTCATTTATTGAACCGGTACTGAATGCTTCACCAAGAGGGGTTTTTGTAAACACAACCGGTGTTTCCTTAAGTTTAAGTGCAAGCTGGCAGGCATGAATCTGCTGATCTATGAATTCCTGGTTCTGCATTCCTCCCTTTGATTTTGTTTCACCGGCCAGCTTCTGAAAGGTGAGTAGGGTGTTCATGCCTTTTTCAAGATCATCATTCACCATGTAAGCTTTACCAAGGTAAAAATATGCATCAAGGGGAGCTCTTTTTTCCTTGAGAGTGGTTGTCTTGGAATCATAAGCAGCGCCTTTTACAGCTTCTTCGAGATAGGATATTGCATTTGCTTTTTCACCCGGGATATTCAGATAGCAAACACCAATTTTGTATTTAATATTCAGGTTGTCAGGGGTTTCAAGAAGAAGGTACAACTGATTCGCAAGTTCGTATTCTTCATAGAGGTAATATGATTCTGCCTGTGCAAATATATTCTTTGTCTCTGAAGAAGATTGTGCGTTAAGCATTTCAGGAATGATCGGAATGAACAGAATGAACATAATCATCTGCAGCAGGCCTGAATATTTATCCGTTTTGTACCCCATCAGAACAAATATAGTCTTTTTTTTCAATCTATTAACGATGCAGATAAATCAATTTTACTTCAGCATTATATTGTAAATGTCATTTTTGCCAAAGCCTTTTCCTTCTTTTTCCCCGAAAATATAACCAGTCCTGCCATCATTTACCGGCATGAACCAGAAATCATCATCAGGCGTATTGAGAGGATAGCCCATATTTTCAGGTTTGTCCCATGATCCGCCTGCGAGCCTGACACAACTGAAGAGATCATATCCTCCCATATTATTATGTTCCTGTGAGCTGAAAATCAATAATTTATCATGATTTCCGAAAAAGGGTTTGTCTTCATTAAGGCTTGTATTGATAGCTGGGCCCATATTAACTGCAGGTCCCCATTCTCCGTTTACCTTGCCGGATATATAAAGGTCGAGGCCCCCGAAACCTCCGGGTCTGTCAGAAGCAAATACAAGCATGTTGCCGTCTTCCGAGATGGCCGCATGCGATTCCCAGTATTTTGTGTTTATGTTTTTATTTAGTTTAGAAGCTGCAGACCATGTGATTCCCGTGAATGTTGAGGAAAATATGTCGCTGTTTGAATTATCATCCCTTGACATATAAATTGTATTGCCGTCTTTCGACAATGACGAAATATTTATGTCTCCGTCAGTTTGAAGATCAGGATAGATATTAACAGGGCCTGACCATTTATTGTTCTGAAACCGGGAAATCATTATTGCATTGTAGAATTTCAGCGAAGTCATAAATGCAAAAGTTTTCCCGTCAGCAGAGATAAGCGGATTGTAATTGTTTTTTTCATCATTGAATAGTTCCCCTGCATTTTCTGCCGTGAAGCTAATTGGGGTGTTCATCAGGGCTTTTGCTGTTTCGCACACGTGAATTTCATGATCAATGAACTCCAGGTTTTCCTTGTCATCAGGCAGCAGTGTTTCCCTGTATCTTGCAAACACTTCCCTGGCTTTGTCGAAGTTATAATTGATCCTGTATGCCCTTGCAAGTTCGTAAAGGGCATCATAGGGGGCGGCAGTCTGGGTTACTGTGCCTTCTTTCCTGCGTGCAGACATATTTTCAGCTGCAGCCTCCAGATATCTTACAGCAAGGTCTTTCTTCCCGGGGATATTCAGGTAACATACACCTATCTGAAAAGCAATATTTGCATTGTTGCTGCGCTCCTGGTATATCTGCAGGTATAGATTGAGCGCTTCTGAATATTCTTCATTCATGAAGAAGTATTCAGCCTCCAGGAAAGTATTCTGGAGTTGCCTGTTATCCTGTGCATGAAGGTAAGTCGGAATAATAAATGTAAACAGGAAGAATACAGTTTTTCTGATCATCGTCAATGTTTTAGACAAGCAAAATTATCTAAAAACTGTATCTAATCCAATACCTGCAGGACTCTTTATGGTAAAAGATTTATTTATTCAGTTTTTTTCTTCTTTTTCCCTGTTCTGTAAAGGAAGAAGAAAAGTATTCCTGCTCCTATAAACAGCCAGATTATCCATAGTTTTCCTTTCTCCCTGAATTCTTCCTGATTTGCTCTTATCGTTTCAGCAGGAAGGTCCTTTTCTGCTGTAAGATTGGCAATTGCCTTGTAAAGAGCTTCTTCAGGGTATTTACCCTTGTTTTTGTCTGAAAGAAGGAACAACAGAAGGTCTCTTGGAGTTTTTATATTTTCCTTATCAAGGTCAATTGATTTCAGGAATGACAGCAGGGGTTCATCAGCGTTTTGAATAAGCTGCTGCAGATATTCTTCGGCACTCATGTCAGGCAATGCTGTGAGTGAGAGCATTATTTCAGCAAACCTGTTTACAGAAAGGCCTCGTTTTATAATCTCATCACGGAATGCACTGATCCACTTATCTCTTAGTTTAATGTTCTGAAGATCAACTGCTTTGACGGCCTCTCTGATTATTGTGCTATCCTTTGAAGAATCGCTGTATGCAAGAATTTTATTTCTGATTACCGTTATGGCAGGATCAGTACCTGACAAGATCTGATTTGCAAGTTTAGAAAGGTCTTCAGGTTTTATCCGTCCTTCACTTTTTGATGCAATATATTCCTGCAGGTCAGTCCATGATTTCAGACCGAGTTCATTTATGTCTATGCCTTCAAGTATTGTTTTCAGCTCTCCTGTTGCATATTTTGCCATAAGGTCAACAGCAGCCTGAGTAAGTATATTTTCATTAAGGGCTACCTCCAGGGCAAGCTTGTCTACCTCCTCAGGATTGAGACCCTTCTTAATGGCCTCTTCCTTAAGATAGGCTATAAGATCGTCTGTCTTGCCGAATTGCAGCTTGTCGGTTTTTGTGTTATTAATCATTTCAGCCAGCTCACCGTCAGCATTCTTTGCAAGAAGCGATTTAAGAGCCTTGACCTGTTTGCCCGAAATTATGTGAGTGTACTCGGGTCGCTGAACAACAGGCTGTCTGACATAATCTTTCTCTCTTGTAATAAAAATGTCAGTAGAGGTGACATTATTGAATTTATCTGTCAGTGTGAACACTATCCTGTTGTTTCCTTCGCGGGGAACTACATTATAGTAAAATACAGAATCATTAACAACATAGTTTTCCGTTGATATAAGTGAATCGCCTACCCAGTGCTCAATTTTCAGAAGGGAGCCGGGTTCAACCTTCAGGGGTATTGTCACTGAGTTGCCCTTTGCCACTGTGACTTTTGAGCTGCTTTCAACCCTGAGGTCAGCAGTGAAATCTGTTCTCGGCAGTACAGTATTATCTATTGTTATACTGTCATTTTTAAGGTCAATAGGAAGGTTCAGGTCTCTTTCAATTCTCTTTGCACCCTCACCTTCGAAGGTAACTTTGTAATTGCCCTGGGGTAACTGAAATTCATATTCTCCTGTCGTGGGATTGGAATAGACAACAATAACCTGATTGGGATCACTTACCTTTATTGCGCTGATCCTCACGCTGTCTTTGTAGTTGGAAAGCAGATCAGCGATCCTTGCAAATCCTTTTACTGTATATTTTCTGGGATGCTGATCGGAGAATATCTCAACATGGTAAATGTCTTCCTTGCCAAATCCCTGGGGTCTGTCGACTGCATAATAAGCTTCATAGCCCTCTCCGGAGGGTTTGAAGAACACATCATCGTCGGTACTGTTGATCGGGTAACCCATGTTCAGAGGCACTGACCATTCTCCGTTATCGAGTACTGTTGAATAGAATACGTCATATCCTCCCATGTTGAAGTGGCCTCTTGAGCTGAAGAACAGGGTTTTGTCATCCTTGCTCAGGAAGGGAGATTCCTCGTTATAAATTGTGTTAATTACCGGGCCCAGGTTAAGAGGTGTACCCCAGTCGCCTGAAGTGTCCCTTTTTGAAACGTAGATATCGAGGCCTCCGATTGATCCTTTCCTGTTGCTTGTGAAATAAAGCTTCCTGTCGTCATGAGAGACCGTAGCATGCGACTCCCAGAATTTTGTGTTTATGTTGTCATTGAGCTTTACAATAGGATTCCATCTGCCATTTGCAAATGTTGAGGTATATATTATTCCATCATAGTCAAGAGAACTGTACAGGTATAATGTATTTCCGTCCTTCGAGATAGAGGTGGGAAAATAGTCACGGTCAACCTGAAGTATCTCGTTCATGTTCAACGGACCTGACCATTTTCCATCCTGTTTTGTAGAGTAAAGTATAGCATCGTAGAAGGCTTCACTTTTGGAATAGACAAGCACATCGTTATTGTCGGATACAACAGGATTGAATTCTGCATTTGACTCATTTATAAGCTCTCCAAGATTATCCATCTTCACATAGAGCGGCCTGCTCATCAGCTCCTTTGCATTCAGACACGACTGAATCTGCAGTTCAACAACTGCGGTATCATATACTTTTGAATCCAGATTCTGCTTGAACATTTCATAAGTTTCAAGCGCCTTGTCGAGCTGGTTATTTATCCTGTAGGCATTTGCAAGGTAGTACAGGGCGTCAAAGGGAGCTCCCTTTTCCTTGAAATTACCCTCCTTGTATTCCGGATTTATGTTTTTAACTGCATCTTCGAGAAAACTGATTGCCTTATCCTTTTCACCAGATATATTAAGGTAACACTGACCTATCCTGTATTTGAAATTGTTATTTGTAGGATAGCTTTTGAGCAGCTGTGTATATATGGGAAGAGCGTCCTTGTATGATTCAAAGAGAATCCAGCTCTCTGCTTCGTAAAAATTATTCCTGTTTTCGATTCTTGCCTGGGAATAGGTTTTAGGAAAACCAAAGGCAAAAAGCGTCAGCGTAAGCAGAAGAATTCTTTTCATAGAAGATTTCAAAATGACCTGTTTTTAATTCATTATTTGCTACAGCGTGGAAGCAACCCCCTTATATTATAAAACACTGGAAATCGGTCTAAATTTCCAGTTAAAACTACTAATATAACAGAATTTTACCAAAAAGAAGAATTTAAGGTGAATTCCTTTTACCAAATAGTTGCTATTTTACATGAATCACGCCTGACAAATGATGAACGGACCAGCTGCCCTGAAGCTTCAAATCAATTCAGAGAGTTATGCCGGGAGAGTAGTTTTCAAGAATATCCTTTATACCTGAAAGAAACTTTCCTGCAAGTGCTCCGTCAATAACCCTGTGGTCGTAACTGAGCGAAAGGATTACAATCTGCCTTATTGCTATCATGTCTCCTTCCGGTGTTTCAACAACTGCCGGTGTTTTCCTAATCACCCCGGTACCTAGAATTGCTGCCTGGGGCTGGTTAATTATGGGAGTTCCGGCTAAATTGTTGTAGGTACCGTAATTTGTTATTGTGAATGTACCTCCAGTAATATCCTCTGGTTTAAGCCTGTTTGTCCTGGCTCTTTCGGCAAGGTCATTTACTGCCCTTGCAAGTCCTGTCAGGTTCTTCTCATTTGCATTTTTTATTACGGGCACAATCAGATTTCCGTCAGGCAATGCAGTTGCCATTCCTATGTTGATGTTCTTTTTCCTGATAATGTTGTCACTGTCAACAGAGATGTTTATCATCGGAAATTCATAAAGGGCTCTTGCTGCAGCATCAATGAAAATTGGCGTAAGCGTAAGTTTCTGACCTTCAGCAGCATAGAACTTGTCCTTGATTGAATTTCTCCAGTTTACAAGCCTTGTTACATCAACATCGATAAAGGATGTTACGTGAGGTGAGGTGCGTTTCGACATAAGCATGTGATCAGCAATGAGTTTCCTTACCCTGTCCATCGGAATTATTTCATCTCCGCTGCCTGCTGACTGAATATACCTTTTCTCCTGTTTTTCGTCAGGAAGTGTTTTGATCTCTGCTGTTTTTTCCGGTATTTTCCTTTCGGCAAGCAGCTTCAGAATATCATCTTTTGTTATTCTGCCATCCATGCCGGTTCCGCTGATCAGGTCAAGATCTGTGTAGCTTATTCCCTCGGAGGCTGCAATGCTCCTGACGAGGGGGGATATGAATTTGCCTGAGGGAGTCCGGCTTTTCATAAGCCTTGAAACAGAAGTAGTTTCATTTTTCTCTTTTCTTGTTTCTTCAACTGTTTCCCTGACCCTGTTTACTTCCCTGTCAATTTTAACGAGATCCTCATCAGACGGAGTGTCATTATTCTCAATTACAGCAATTATATCGCCAACTTTTGCAACTGTTCCTTCAACTGCTATTAATCTGACAATTGTTCCTGAAGCAGGTGATGGCACTTCCGAGTCAACCTTGTCGGTGGCAACTTCCACTATAGGGTCATCCTCCTTAACTGCAGAACCTTCCTTCACGAGCCATTTATTAACAGTCGCCTCAATTATCCCTTCTCCCATAGCCGGCAAAACAACATTCATCCTAGCCATTTCCGATCTTTTTGAATTGTAACTAAAAATACAGATACCTGTACCCTTACAACAACAGATCAGCTGTTTTGTTTAAAGCTGTATTTAACAATCTGATGACCCGGGAGTCGGTGAGAATCTTACTTACTGTTTACTGATGATAAGGATTCCTGTTGTTTATGGCTCTTCCAAGAGTAATCTCATCAGTGTATTCAAGTTCATCACCTATTGCAACACCTCTTGCAAGGGTTGTAAGGATTATATCGTATTTGCTGAGTCTTTTATATAGATAGAAATTTGTTGTGTCGCCCTCCATTGTTGTGCTGAGTGCAAAAATCACTTCGGCAATGCCGCCGGCCTTAATTTTTTCCTCGAGACTGTCGATTTTGAGGTCAGATGGGCCTATGCCATCAACCGGAGAAATTATGCCGCCAAGAACATGATACAGTCCCCTGAACTGTCTTGTGTTTTCAATTGCCATGACATCCTGGATATTTTCAACAACACAGATCAGGGACCTGTCTCTTTTCTCATCTGCACATACAGAGCACAATTCCGTATCGGAAATATTATGACACGAACGGCAGTAGTGTATCTCTTCGTGCAGCTTCAGAATGCTTTCGCCGAATCTTTTTACTTCCCCCGCATCTCTCCGGAGCAGGTTCATTACTAGTCTGAATGCAGTCTTACGCCCGACACCGGGTAATGAAGCAAATTCATTAACTGCATTTTCAAGAAGCCTTGAAGGAAACTCTGTGTAGGCCATATTCCAAATATTTGGATACAAAATTAGCTCAAATTTACACCTGTATGCAAAACAGTTCTTTTTCCGTACACTTTTTTTTACAATCTTGCAGGCAAATCAAAATAAAATGACTCCACTATTAATACTTTCAATTTTTATTGCATACACAGTATTATTGTTTGCAGTTACCTGGATCACGGCAAGAAAAGCAGATAGCCAGTCCTTTTTTATTGGTAACAAGGTATCGCCCTGGTTCGTTGTTGCATACGGAATGATAGGGGCTTCATTATCGGGAGTCACTTTTATGTCCTTGCCGGGCTGGGTGAAGGACACGCAGTTCAGCTACATGGTTGTTGTATTCGGATACCTCTTTGGATATTTTGTAATTGCCACTGTGCTTATGCCCTTGTATTACAGGCTGAAGCTGACCTCAATATATTCTTATCTCAACCAGAGATTCGGATTCTGGTCATATAAAACCGGAGCAGGTTTCTTCATAATCTCACGTACTCTTGGAGCTTCGCTGAGGATGTATCTGGTTATCAGTGTGCTGCAGATTTTTGTTTTTGATGAATGGAATGTCCCCTTCTGGATCAATGTGCTTATTTTCATTCTGCTCATAATACTTTATACTATGAAGGGTGGCATCCGGACAATAATCTGGACTGATACTCTTCAGACCACTTTCATGCTGCTTGCCGTAATACTTTCAGTAGTTTATATAAGCAAGGATTTAAACATATCAATATCTGATCTCTTTGTTCAGGTTAAGGAAAGCGGAGCTTCCCGGATGTTCATTACCGACTGGACAAATGAAAGGTTTTTCCTGAAACAGTTCTTCAGTGGTATGTTTATTACTATCACAATGACCGGCCTTGATCAGGAGATGATGCAAAAGAATCTGAGCTGCAGAAATCTCAGGGATGCTCAGAAAAACATATTCACCTTCAGCGGGATACTTGTTTTTGTAAACCTTCTGTTCCTGTTCCTCGGTGCAATTCTTCTTATTTATGTTCAGGCAAGAGGCATAAGTGTGGCATCAAGTGACGAGTTGTTTCCCACAGTAGCGGTAAGGCACCTGGGGCCTGTTGCAGGTCTTGTTTTCTTCATCGGACTTATTTCTGCCGCCTTTCCCAGTGCAGATGGAGCGCTTACATCGCTTACAACATCAATAAGCATTGACTTCCTGGGCCTCGATGAGAAGAAAGGCCTGAGTGAGAAGGCTAAAAC
>CAZEYY010000046.1:0-25238 GCA_964516485.1 uncultured Rikenellaceae bacterium | reverse complement strand
CGCATTGAAAATTGTACCTGAGGTGCGGATGTTCTACAACCCTGAACTTAAGAGCTATTCGATGTTTGTCCCAGGTGTGATAACTCTGATCCTCATACTTGTAAGTGCACTTATGACTTCCGTGACAATTACAAGGGAGAAGGAATTCGGAACTATGGAAGTGCTGCTGGTCTCACCACTTAAGCCTGTGCAGATTATTCTGGGGAAAGTCACCCCATATTTTATTCTGTCATTTATAAATGTACTGGTAATTCTTGCCATGTCGTGGCTTGTATTCGGCTTGCCAGTTAAAGGAAGCATTACACTCCTACTGGCTGAATCGATGCTTTACATCCTCATGAGCCTGTCGCTTGGAATTCTCATCTCAACGGTTTCATCAACAATGCAACAGGCAATCTTCATCTCACTTATTGGACTGATGCTTCCTACAATACTTCTTTCAGGATTCATATTTCCTATTGAAAATATGCCTGAAATCTATAATTACCTGAGCCTTATAATGCCACCAAGATATTTTATAACTATTATTAAAGGCATAATGATAAAGGGTACCGGTTTATTGTATATATGGAAAGAGACTCTTGTACTGATACTTATGACCACAGTGTTCATTGGCATTAGTGTGAGGAAGTTTAAGGTAAGGCTGGAGTGAGGAGATGTGAGATGTGAGATGTGAGATGTGAGATGTGAGATGTGAGGAGGTGTGAGGTGTGAGAAGTGATGAGTGAGCCCATTTTTTAATGAACGAAATTTTGAACTTTGGAAATAACTGCATAACATATGAGAACTATACTTTTCCTCATCCGAAAGGAATTCCTTCAGATATTCAGGAATAAGTTCATTTCGAAGGCAATATTTGCAGTGCCTATTGTGCAGATGCTTATCCTGGTGCCTGCGATAACATTTGAGCTCAAAAAGGTGGATGTTTTAGTCATCGACAAGGATATGTCGCCCGAATCGAGGGGCCTGATAAGCAAGCTCGAAGGATCGACTTTCTTCAGGATTACGGGAATGACATATAATGAAAAAGAAGCCAACATCCTGATGCACAGGAATAAATGCAATATTGTTCTGCATATTCCGGAGAACTTCGGAAAGGATATAGTAACAGGCAGACAGGCAAAAATGGTGGCTGCAATTGATGCCATCAATGCTTCATCGGCCCAGCTGGCCTGGGCTTATCTGAACGGCATAGTAAGGGATTACAACTCAATTCTTACAATAGAAAATATTAACAACTCTGCACCGGCAGCAATTCCATTAATTGATATTAGGAACAGGTACTGGTACAATGAGGAACTCAACTACAAATACTATATGCTTCCCGGAATTCTTGTAATTCTTGTAACTGCAATCGGTTTCCTGCTGGCAGGACTTAACATGGTAAGGGAAAAGGAGATAGGTACAATTGAACAGATTAATGTAACACCAGTGCGCAAATCGCAGTTCATAGTTGCCAAAATGGTTCCATTCCTGATAATTGGTCTTGTGGACCTGGCACTGGGTCTTGCAATCGGCAAAATTACATTTAACATACCCTTCAACGGAAGCATTCTTCTCCTGTTCCTGGGATCAACAATCTTTCTTATTGCTGTACTGGGACTTGCCGTATTCATTTCCACCTTTTCAGGAAGCCAGCAGCAATTCATGTTCGTGGCTTTCTTCTGCATGATAATATTCATACTAATGAGTGGCATCTTCACCCCTTATGAAAGCATGCCGCAATGGGCACAGGATTTCAATCTAATTAATCCCGTTGCTTACCTGATGCGTGTGAACAGAATGGTTATGCTCAAGGGATCCTCATTTACAGATATATCACGTGAACTTATTTCACTGAGCGTACTTGCCGTGCTCTTCACAACCTTTGCTGTTAGGAGATACCGCAAGACAGCCTAAAACCTCACACCAACAACAAGCACGTCATCTATCTGATGACCTGACAGTTCTGCAAGCGAAGGATCAGACAGGGGATGATGAATCCAGTCCTCGAGGATGGAATTAAATGTTGTCCGTTGCGATTGCATATCAAGCTTCTGATGGGAGACCAGCATCTCTTTGAACCTCTTTTTCATGAATTTCCGGGCGTCAGGACCACCAAACTGATCGAGGAAACCATCAGATGACAGGTAAACAGTGTCGCCGGGCAGCACGTCAATCTCATGATTTGTAAATGGTTCCATCGCTGAATGATAGCCTATCGGCATATTGTCGGCCCTTGTTTCGGTAAGTTCGAAGGCGTCTCCGTTTGCCCTGACAAGGAAAAGAGGGTTATTCGCCCCGGCATACATAAGTTTCCTGCTATTAAGATCGAAGGAACAAAGAGATATATCCATGCCGTCCTTTGTTGTTTCGAAGGTCCCTTCCTGTTTAAGCGCTGTAATTATATTTGTACGCAGATTGTTAAGTATGTCAGACGGCTTGACAATACCAAGCTCATTGACTATCTTATTCAGGAAGCTGACTCCAAGCATGCTCATGAATGCTCCCGGAACACCATGCCCCGTGCAATCGGCAGCTGTGAATACAACATGATCATTTTTAAGGTTCATCCAGTAGAAATCTCCGCTCACAATATCCTTGGGCCTGAAAAGCACAAAATAATCCCCTATCTTGTCCCTTAAGATACTTTCATCGGGAAGAACAGCCCTCTGTATCCTTTCGGCATAATGAATACTGTCTGTAATCTCTTTTTTCTGGTAAGTCACTACGTCTCTTTGTCTTGCAATCTCATCCTTCTGCTCCACAATCTCACGTGTCCGCTCTTCAACAATCTTCTCAAGCCTTATCTTTTCCTTTATAAGATTACGTTCCCTTATCCTTATAATTAGTATCACTGCAAACACCAAGACAATAAGCGCCGGAATATAGAACCATGGGGTTTGCCAGAATGGTGGCCTTATAACAAATGAATACTCCGCCATATTCCCTGCAACACCATATTTATTTACAGCCTTTACTCTGAACACGTAGTTGCCGGGAGTAAGTCCGGAAAAGACAACCTGACGCTCTTTCATATATGGTGACCATTCCTTGCTCTGGTTTTCAAGGTAATATGAAAACTGCAGATCATCAGGATTATCGTAACCAAAAGCCGTGAAAACAAAAGTGAGGTGATTATCATTATGTGAAAGGTTCAGGTTCACAGGAAGTCCCGACCACTTTGCAGTTTCCGTTTTACGAGCCTTCCAGTCTGTCTTTTCAAAAAACAGCTTTATGTCGGTGATCCTTGTTTCCGGACCGGTGATCTTCCTGAAATCCCTTTGCGGATTATACCTCATCAGGCCATTCTTGGTTCCCATCCAGACAAGTCCTTCACTGTCGGCAACAACTGAATTGGCGCTGTTTTCCCCACCGGTAAAACCATCTTTTATTCCATACTGGATAACATTTTTTACTGAAAAATCATTTCTGAGAACAAGTAGGTCGAATCCCTTGTCATTACCTGCAACTAGCAGTGTATCATTAATAAATTGCAAGGTGTTTATCTTTGCAGAGGCCAGAACACCACGCGTTGCAACCTGCGAGACAGGCATTGAATCTTTCAACATGTCGAACCTGAAGATTCCGGCGTCAAGAGTCCCAAGCCATAAATTGCCAGTCTTATCCTGTGCCAGGGATGATATCTTTCCTGTAGTGAGTCCCTCTTCATTGTCGAAGTCGGTATATGTATTGCCATCTAGCCGGACAAGGCCTCCCATCGTAGCCATCCATATCCTCCCCTTGTTATCTTCTATAACCGATTGAACCTCATCATTTATAAAACCGTCCTCCTGCGACATAAAAAACAGGTTGTCGCCGAAAATCCGTCCGTAACCACCCATTGAGCCTATCCAGACATCTCCCCTTTTGTCGGCATAAAGTGAATTAATATTTTTGTTGCCCAGCTTATTATTTCCAACGAATCCACTCAGGCGTGAATTTCTGAGAATATTGATACCGTTGTTTGTACCTATCCATAACTCATCACCCTTCCGTGTGACAGTATTTGCACCGATACTGTTAAGCCCATCGGAAGTTGAGTAATTTCGGAGCCTGCTTATCCTGTTTCCCTCTTTCCGGAATAAAGAAAGGCCTTCCTCGCTGGCAACATAGAAATCAGTGGCATTAATAAACAGCACATCAAGGGCTATAACGCCTTTGAGTCCGTCATTTTCAGTATATCTGATAAATTTATCGTCGCTATACATCATCGCACCCTGGCCAAAAGAGGCAAACCACACATTGCCCTCATTGTCAGGCATGATGTCAAGGATCTGGTTTGAAAGAAGTCCTGATTCCTTGTTAAATTTCTCCTCGAGAACATCCTTCCGGAACCTCAGAACTCCATGATCGTTTGTTGCAACCCACATCTCATCATCGCCTGTTCTCCATATATCCCATACAATCATACCGGGATTTTCATAATTTACTTCCAGGGATCTCAGCCTGAAATTCTTTTTATCGGCTTTTGCCGGCACAGTGAATATACCTGTTCCATACGTTCCCAGCCAGATGTCATCATTCGCTCCTTCCCTGATTACAGATATTATCGGAGTCTCAGCCCCGATTGATATGTCAGGAACGAAGACATCCTTAACCTTTAGTGAATCCCTGTCAAAGTCAACTATG
Organism: uncultured Rikenellaceae bacterium; assembly: GCA_964516485.1. Classification (GTDB taxonomy): domain Bacteria; phylum Bacteroidota; class Bacteroidia; order Bacteroidales; family VadinHA17; genus LD21. Next base: position 20,627 of record CAZEYY010000046.1, on the reverse strand, counting down.
CTGATACCGCCTACCATTGCAAGCCAGATTTTTTTGTCGCCGGCTTCATGGATATCGAAAACAAAGTCACTTACAAGACCGTCTTCACTTGTTAAATTTTTAACAGTAAGTGAATCCTGCATCGTGATTGCAGCAATACCTCCATCATTTGTTGCAGCCAATATAATTCCGCCTGAAATCTCTGTTATTTTAAGTACAGATGTTCCTTTCAGACCCTCTTCCTTTCCTATTGATTTAAAGCTGAATCCGTCGTAAACTGTAATTCCGTTGCCTGTGCCGATCCATATATTGCCCTTTGAATCCTCAAAGAGGCTGCGTACAACATTGTCTGACAGTCCGTTGGCCTTTGTGAACACCTCGCTTGTGCGGCCGTCGAAACGGGCAACTCCGGCGCCGTCGGTACCCATCCATATATAGCCCCTTGCATCCTGCATCAGGCAATAAACTGAAGCCTGGGGAAGGCCTTCCTCAACTGAATAGCGTCTGAAGAAGTATTGCTGGGAAAACAGATTGCTTGCCCAGAATATAATAATAATGAATATTAAACAAGATTTCTTAAGCATAGCAATGGTAATTATTGGGTTGCTAAAGTTTTTTCACCACGGAGACACAGAGAGCACAGATGGACACAGAGCTAAAATTTGGGCAATCTGGCATATTCTTCTGTGACAAGTGACACTAATTGTTCTTTTATATTTTCACAATGAAAGTTAATCAATAATCCTTTGGGTTTTTGTGTAAGCTTCAAATAAGACAACAATTGAGCCTTATAGAGCGGAATCATGACTTCAACAGCTTTTTCCTCTACAATTATCAAGTCTTCAACAAGTAAATCAAGCTTTAAATTTCCACCCAGGTCCTTACCCTTATATAATACCGGCACATATACCTGAGATCTTACACCTAACCCAGAATTCTTAAGTTCATCAATAAAGCAGGCTTCATATACAGATTCCAGCAAACCCGGACCAAGATTCTTATGCACCTCAATAGCACAACCAATTACCTTATAGGAAATGTCATTGATATACTTTTGAGTAATCATCAGATTTTTTTCTCCATGCTTCTCTGTGCCCTCTGTGTCTCTGTGGTTAAATCTCTATTTTGTTATAAAAATAAACTGCCCCCCTTCATCGCCGGCATTACGTATAGGTGAATATGCCGGAGTCTGCATTGAGTTGTTTACGACAGGGATTTTAAGGAAATCGAAGACCTGTCCTGCATCGATATATTTCTCAGTATTGTTCCTCAGAGCCTGCAGGAAATAATACGCGAATATTGAATGGTTTTCCTTTCCCTTGTCCATAACTGGCTCAACACCACCTGATGTAAGAGCCTTGCGGCTGCTGAGCGAATACATTTTTGAATAGTATTTTGTTGAGTTTTCGTAAGGGATGGTCATTGTCTTGCCCCTGAATATATCGCCGCTGAAGCACGCATCAGTAACAAGCAGTGTGTGTTTTGAAGGTATACCTGAAAGGAAAGACCTGATGTCTTCATTTGATATATACTTTGAAACCGATTTCCCGCTTGCATCAACAGGAACCCAGAAGCCCTTGTCCATCGATTCGATATACTCGCCGTGACCTGAATAATAGATAAAGACATTATCATTTGCCTTAACAGTATTCATAAGACGCTCAAATTCGGCAAGAATATTATCGCGGGTAGCATCCTTATTGTACATTGTCTTGAGTGAGGTGAAGGTATATTTCTGGGAAAGCAGTTCGGCAACACCTTTTGCATCATTCACGGCATTTCTCAGTGGAGGCCATTCGCCGGAATATTCATCAACACCTATAATAAGTCCATAATATTCACCTACTTCAACCGATTTCATTGCCTGGGCAACATTCAATCCCTTGAGAGGGTCGTTACCACCCCGGAAATCGCTGTAAGTCTGGGCAAGGGCTTTATCAAGCTCCACCTTCACAGGCTGGTCAATTGCGACCTTGAGATCAATGTCATTTACGTTTGTTATATCTGCACCGGCAATTTCAAATTTTACAGGCACTATTGAATCGGTATAATTTTTTGTTGCAAAGAACTGGAGAGTGACAAGCTGTTCCTCTCCTTTCTTGAGTGAATTAACAGTTTTAAAATCAACAACTTCAATATTGGCCGGCACAATATTTTTTATTGTCAGGGACGAAGCATCCTTATCGCCGACATTTCTGATGTTAAGTGTCAGTGTTACCGGTTTTCCAACAGAAACCTTATCAGAGTTTGTATCGAATTTATAGTCCATAATAAGGACTTTTGACTTGGTTTCCTCCTTTTTATCGAGATAAGCCACTTCGATATTATCAACCCTTATTGTTGAGTTTTCGGCTACCTGGAAACCAATAAGGTTGCCGAAAAAAGGTTCGAAGGGCATTGAATGCACAAGAGCCTCATTAAGGAAGAAATAGTACTTGTCAGCCACTTTTCTGACAGTCAGTTTATTAAATGTATATCTGTTTACCTTGGGAGAGACTGTAAAGGGTACATAGTCCTTGAATTCCCCTGTATATTTATCGATAGTGTAATGGCCTGCACCGGTAAGGAGGAAGTCGAACTGCCTGATCGGATTGGCAGCTTTACCCCACTGAAGCCCGTAACCCTTGTCCATCTGTCCTTCGACGAAGCGAATAGATGCTTCAATTTCGAAGCTCCTGTTCTGGTCGATAATAACGGGGATAAGGTCCTCCTTGGGTTTGCTGGTGAGCGATTCAAAAACAAGATGACCGCCTTCAATACTTTCAGCCCAGCTGTTTTCCTCGATACCGAGGAGCCAGTAATTGCTGAATTTTGAGAAGTCGTCCTGCAGGACGAATTGTGATTTAAGGCCTTTGCTGAAGGAATAATCGGCCGGGTTTGTCTTTTCCTGTGCTGATGAAATAATAGCAGCGGCAAGTAAGGTTATTACGGACAAAAATCTTTTTGACAGCATGATAGTATTTTTTTTAGTTTCTGAAATTCAATAATTCCACCTATTCATTGTTTTAAAGCAACTTCTGTACCACGACACAATTAATTTCTAAAGTTAAGCAATTTCCCTGATTTATTTCTACCCTGATGGAGGCAGAAAAAACATAAATTTCAGTGACATACAGAATTAGGCCGGTTATACACTCATAGAGCCTGTTTGTCAAATTGGGAGAGAAATATTTGTTTTTCAACTAAAATAGTCATATTTTTTACAAATATTTTAGGGGGTTTATTAACAATTGTTTCCAGTTGCAACCATCAGGTTTAATAAAAGTGTCTTGTTATTTTAGCTTAAATTAAACTGTAAACCAGAGGAAAATATGAAAAAGAGCAGAATAATACAGTTAATGCTATTCTTTATTCTTCTGCTGATTTTTGATTGCAGGAAGAAAGAAGAATTGCCGGAGAAGCCAACAAATCTTACAGCAAAAATAATATCAGAGACAGAGATTGATCTGAGCTGGACTGATAATTCTACAAATGAAGCCGGCTTCAAGCTCGAGCGCTCAAAAAATGGTGGCACAGACTGGACTCCAGTTACATCAACAGGAAAAGATGTTTCGTCATATAAGAATACCGGCCTTGATGCTGGGACCAGTTACTCATTCAAGGTAATGGCCTTTAATGCAATAGGAGCTTCTGAATATTCAAACATAGCTTCAGGAAGCACTCCTGCTGCCATTGTTTATTCTCTCGGGACAGTTACTACATCAGCTGTCACCGATATTACACGTAATACTGCTTCATGCGGAGGCAATGTTACGGCAGACGGAAATTCTCCCATTCTTGCCCGCGGGATATGCTGGGGAACTGCTGAAAATCCTACTGTACAGAACAGCAAGACAACAGATGGTGGCGGAACAGGTGCGTTTACAAGCAGTCTGACTGAATTGCTGCCGGGAATACAGTATTATGTAAGGGCCTATGCAACTAACTCTGTAGGAACAGCTTATGGTGAGCAGGTTCCTTTCACGACACTTGCCCCCCTGCCTGTTGTTGCGACACTGACAACAACTGAAGCCACATCAGTGACATCATTTTCAGCAATGAGTGGCGGTAACATTACAGCAGATGGAGGAGTGACTGTTACAGCCCGCGGTATATGCTGGAGCACTACAGAAAATCCAACAATTGAAAATGATACACTAAATTCAGGTACGGGAACTGGCAGTTTCACAGGCCAGCTTGAAGGATTATCAGGAAGTACGACCTATTATGTAAGGGCTTACGCAATAAATTCTGCAGGCACTGCATACGGTGCACAGGTTTCATTTATCACCTCTGCACCTTCAGCCTGGGTTCCGGATTTAACGACTATTACAGTATCAAATAAAACTGCAACATCGGCACAGACCGGAGGTAACATAACAAGTGACAAAGGTCTTCCGGTAACTGTCCGGGGTGTTTGCTGGAGTACCTCACCTTCTCCGTCAGTATCAAATGACACAACAATTAACGGATCAGGACCAGGAAGTTTTGTAAGCACAATAAAAAATCTTACTCCTAACACGAAATACTACATCAGAGCCTACGCAACAAACAGTCAGGGAACCGGTTATGGTGATGAAATTACAATAACTACTGACAATGTAGTGCCACCCGTTGCGACATCGGCTGATGCAACATCATTCTCCGCAACTTCGGCAACACTTAACGGATCGGTAAATGCCAATGGAACAGAGACAGCTATATCATTTGAATACGGCACCACTTTCATGTACGGATTAACTGCAGCAGCCACTCCGGCAACAGCAACAGGCATAACTCCGGCATCGGCCCTGGCAATAATTACCGGGCTTTCACCGAATACACTCTATCATTTCAGGATAAAGGCAGTCAGCCCCGGAGGAACTGTTTACGGAGATGATCTGACTTTCACAACATTGATTCTTCCAGCTGCCACAACAGGTTCAGCGATAAATATCTATCCAACTACTGTAACCTTGTCTGGAAATGTAAACGCATCGGGAAATACTACTTCGATAAAATTCCAGTATGGTACAACAACAGAGTATGGTACAACACTTCTTGGTATACCTGATAACGCTAATGGAGTATCAGAAGTTTATTCTGTTGTAGATCTTTCCGGCTTGACAAAAAGTACTACATATCACTTTAGAATTGTGGCCGAGAACAGGGCAGGAACAACAAACGGAGAGGATAAAACTTTCACAACCCTTGAAAATGACCCTGTACTTCCATCAGTATCAACAAAAGCTGTTACTAATATTACTTCATCAACTGCAACAGGAGGAGGAAATATTACAAATGACGGAGGCGCAACAGTAATTGCAAGGGGTATTTGTTATGGTACAAACCCTGCTCCCACACTGGATGATTTCAGAACAGCAAATGATGAAGGAAATGGAGAGTATTCAAGTCCCTTCACAGGTCTTACTGCCAGTACTACCTATTATGTAAGAGCTTATGCAACAAATATGATAGGGACGTCTTATGGCAATGAGGTATCATTTACTACCTCTGCACCACCTGCTGATTTGCCAACTGTTACAACTAAGCCAGTTACAGGGAAAACACATGAATCAGCTGTGAGTGGTGGTGAGATAACAAGCGACGGAGGAGGTTCAATTACTGCCCGGGGAGTCTGCTGGAGCGAAAATGAGAATCCTACAACAACTGACGGTAAAACGACTGATGCTCCAGGTACAGGAGAATTTACAAGCAATATTACAGGCCTGAGCGCCAGCAAATTATATTATGTACGGGCGTATGCTACGAATTCAGCAGGCACTGCTTACGGAGATCCGGAACTTTTCGTAACCTCTGATCCACCAGCAGGTCTGGCTACTATTTCAACAACTGCAGGAAGTGATGTTACTATATCCTCATTTTTATCAGGAGGTAACATTACAAATGACGGAGGCGGGACCATTACCGAAAGAGGTGTCTGTTACAGCCTTACTCCGGGTCCTACAATAGCAGGGTCTAAAACAAGCGATGGAAATGATGCCGGTGCATTTGCAAGCAGCATATCAGGACTTTCGGTAAGTACAAAATACTATTTCAGGGCTTATGCAACGAATTCTGCAGGAACTGCTTACGGAGAGGAACTTAATATTACAACACTGGCTCCTCCTCCTGTTCTTGCAACAGTTACGACAACATCAACCGTAACATCAATTACTTATAATTCAGGTACAGCAGGGGGGAATGTTACTAACGAAGGAAATACAACTGTCACTGAGAGAGGAGTTTGCTGGAGCACCTCTGCAAATCCGACAACGTCAAATTCAAAACTGGCAAATGGCTCAGGTTCAGGTACATTTACGGTTTCGGTTACAGGGCTCAATGCGAGCACAACATACCATGTAAGGGCTTATGCAATTAATTCTGTAGGAACCGCATACGGTGATGATGTTTCATTCATAACTTCAGCACCTCCGTTAGCTTCTGTTACAACAGCAGACTATAGCGCTGTGACATATAACTCAGCAACAACAGGAGGCGAAGTGACAAGTAGCGGAGGGTTGACAGTAACAGCACGAGGAGTATGTTACAGCACAACTACCAATCCGACTTTATCCAATAGTTTCACAATAAATGGATCTGGGATCGGAACCTTCACATCCAACCTAACAGATTTAAGTGCCAACACAACTTACTATTTCAGAGCTTATGCAACAAATGCAGCAGGAACTGCCTATGGTGATCAGAAATCATTTAAAACACTTTTACTACCAGGTGCTCCTGAGCTGACAACAACCGATGCGTCACCAATTGGTACAACAACAGCTACAAGCGGAGGAAATATAACAGATGCTGGTGGATCAGCCACTATAACTGAAAAAGGAGTTTGCTGGAGTACATCCGCCAATCCTACTAAAGATCTTGCAACAAAAACAAGTAATGGATCAGGAACAGGGGCGTTTACCAGTAGTATTACCGGATTGTTTCCCTGCACAACATATCATATCAGAGCTTATGCAACAAATAGTGATGGTATTACAGCATACGGTGCAGATAAAACATTTACAACAGGCTCAGTTCTTCCAGCAGTTTCGACAACAACATTAACCTCAGCCACATCAACATCTGTTAATACCGGAGGGACAATTTCTGGCGACTGTTCGGGAACAGTAACTGAAAGAGGTGTTTGTTATGGGACATCAACATCACCAACCACTTCAGGGAGTAAAATCATAAATGCTTCAGGAGGAAGCGGATCTTACACATCAAATATTGTGGGATTAACACCCTGCACAACTTATTATATCCGCGCTTATGCAATTAATGGATCAGGTGTGCAGTATGGAAATGAGCTCTCCTTTACAACAAGTACCGTGAATGTTACAATTTCAACCAATACCTCGGTTGTTTCAGTTACTTCAACTACTGCAAGTTCAGGAGGTACTATTTCAGGAAATTGCATGTCGACAATTACTGCAAGAGGCGTCTGCTGGAATACTTCTCCAAATCCCACAGTGTCACTTTCAACAAAAACTGTTGATGGTTCAGGAGGAGGATCATTCACAAGCAATCTGACCGTTCTTACTCCATGTACGCTTTATTATATACGGGCATATGCCACCAATTCTTCTGGCGTAACAGTATATGGTGCTGAGGTAGTGTCATTTACAACCAGTACTGTTGCAACTACGGTTTCAACAAATACAGCTACGTCTATTACGGCAACCTCAGCAGTACTAGGTGGTTCAATAACAGGTTATTGTGGATCAACAATTACTGCAAGAGGGGTATGTTATAGTATCAATCCCAATCCAACGACAGCCTCATCCAAGACCAATCATGGAAGTGGCTCAACTCCCTTTAGTACTACTGTAACAGGTCTTACAAGAGCAACAACTTATTATTACAGGGCCTATGCTACTAATCCTTCAGGTACTGTATATGGGACAGAATACTCGTTCACAACTCTGGCAGTTTTGCCAACAGTATCGACCTCTTCAATTGGTTCAATATTCAGCAATTCTCAGGCATCCGGAGGTGGGAATGTAACTGATGAAGGTGGCGCCTCAGTAACAGCAAAAGGTATTTGCTGGAGCACTTCATATAATCCAACAACATCCAACTTCACCTATGGAGGAGGATCAGGACCAGGGTCGTTCACAGGCACTATGACTGGATTAAGTGCTGGCACCACATATTATGTAAGGGCTTATGCTACAAACTCAGTTGGAACAGCATACGGAGTAAATCTATCTTTTACTACTCCGGCTACACTGACCGATTACAATGGGAATGTCTATAATACTGTTTCAATTAATGGTAACGTCTGGATGCAATCGAACCTAAAGGTATCAAACTGGTCTGCCGCTCCAATTCCCGGAGGATCAGATACTGCGGTAATGGTACAGTTGCCTATGAAATGGACGTATAATGATAATGCAACTTATGCAGATACTTATGGTTACATGTATAACTGGAGTGCAGTAACAAGCCAGTATCACATATGTCCGACCGGTTGGCATGTTCCAAGTGCTACTGAATGGGGAACACTTGCAAGCGCTCTAGGAGGTTACACAGTAGCCGGTTCAACAATGAATGATACTTATAGTACTAGGTATTTTTTACCAGGAACAGGATGGATATACAATTATTATTACTGGAATGATGCTATGACCGGTCATAACAACAGCAGCCTTTTCTATGGTCGCGGAGGGGGTTATTATTCCGGTGGATATTCAGGTTTATTGAATAATACAAGATGGTGGACCAGTACAAGCAATTACCGTTATGTTCAGATACAGTATAACAGCAGCTATCTATATGGCATTGGATCGGCATCATCTGGTACTGCAAGCGATGCATATTATATAAGGTGCAAGAAAGATTAAATAAAGTTATCTTTAAAAACAGTAAGATGAAGAATTATATTCCTGTTATCATCGCAATTGCTTTGTATTTTCATTCTCCTGTCCTTATGGCACAACAATTTACTGAACTTGCAAGTCTTAAGGGAATTGCCCAGGGTTCCATAACAACAGGTGACTACAACAATGACGGGGAGCTTGACATTCTTCTTTGCGGCTGGTCTGATCCTGAACAGGCAACGGTTCTGTATCTGAACAACGGAGATAATACATTTACAGATACAGGGATACCATTACTGGGATTATATAACAGTTCCGCTTCATGGGGAGACTGTGATAATGACGGAGATCCTGACCTTTTAATTACCGGGACAACAGGTTTTACACTTGATGCAGAAACAAAACTGTACAGAAATGATGGAGGCTCATTTTCAGAGATATCATCAGGATTGCCAGGAATTTACAGGAGTTGTGTTTCATGGGGAGATATTGACAGAGACGGTGATCTGGATATTCTTATGATCGGTATGGCTACCACAGCTGAAAGAGTATCAAGAATATACCAGAATGATGGTACTGGTATATTTACTTTAATGCAGGGAACCTCATTTATTCCGGTATTCAAGGGATGGTGTTCTCTTGCAGATTTTGATAATGACGGATATCTTGATGTTATCGTTTCAGGGGAGACAGCCACTTTGGCAAAGGCGGCAAAACTTTATCATAACAACAGAGATGGATCATTCTCAGAGGTGACAGGAACCTCACTCACAGGTATTGGTTTTTGTGGTGCCGCACTGAGTGATTTCAACAGTGATGGATTTCTCGATCTGATAATGTCAGGTGAAGACTCTAACTACAATAATGTTACTAAAGTATATTTCAATGATAAAACAGGAAATCTTATAGAACAATCGAACATTACAATTGGCACTGTTTATAACGCCACCATGTCAACAGGGGATTATGATAATGATGGAGATATTGACCTGTTCATGTCGGGTAAAAGAGGGAACACAGTTATTTCAGAGATGTACGCTAATAATGGAAGCGGGATCCTGTCAAAAAATTCTGATATAAGTATTACCGGTACAAATGAAAGTTCTTCAGGTTTTAGTGATCTTGATAGTGACGGGGATCTTGATCTTATTGTAGCAGGTATTGATAACACAAATAACCTGATTACTAAAATATACAAGAATAATAATTCAACAGCAAATACAAAACCAGGAAAACCAATTAATCTGACATATTCAATTAATAAAACTACGGCAAAATTTACATGGAACAAAGTTACAGGGGACCTAACTCCTTCGGCTTCTCTTTCGTATAATTTAAAAGTAGGTACAACTGCCACTACAAATGAAATAGTTTCGTCCCAGTCTGATAACTCAGGCAAAAGTAAGGTAGTCAGGGTGGGTAATGCACAATTGAATAATGTTCTGGAACTAAAAAATCTGAGATGGAACACTAATTATTACGCCAGCGTTCAGGCAATTGACAATAACTTTGAAGGAGGAAGCTTTTCCGATCCTGTCAATTTTACAATATCACCCAAACAACCAACTAAGCTTGTCGGATATAATATAAGCAACTCTTCAATACTGTTAAGATGGCAGAGAGGAAACGGTGACAGGTGTATTCTTTTTGCAAAAGAAGGCACATCGGGCCCTGCAGCACCTGTAAACAATACTACATACTTTGCCAATTCCTATTTTGGTGACGGATCACCTCTTGGTGCAACAGGATGGTACTGTATTTACAAGGGCATTGCTGATTCTATCATTCTCACAGGTCTTAATCCGGGCAAGGACTACACAATCCATGCAATTGAATTACAGGGCATTAACGGATCAGAGGTCTATGCTACTGAGACTAATCCGGATAATGATAACATAGGAGTTTTCAGCTCAGGAATTTTCACGGTCCTTTCAGGAATCTCCATGACAGGGCTGACTACGGGCTCAGTGAACTGGGGAGATTATAATAATGATGGTTATCTTGATATTCTGTCTACAGGACAGATGGTTGGCGGAACAAATATGTCACAGATTTATAAAAACAACGGAGATAATACTTTTACTGAACAGACAACAATCACACTTCCCGGTGTTGCTTATGGATCCTCAGCCTGGGGCGATTATAACAATGATGATCTTCTTGATTTTGTCCTTACAGGGTATAACCAGTCTCTTGGTGCAGTTTCAAGGATTTATAAAAATAACGGCAACAATACATTCACCTGGCAGGAGAATATTTCACTTACCGGAGTTGCTTATGGCTCAGTGGCATGGGCTGATTATGATAATGACGGAGATATTGATCTTCTTATTACAGGACAGAACCTTAATACCGGGCTTGTCTCTAAAATTTACAGGAATGATGGAAACAATGTTTTTACAGAACAAACAAATATAAATCTGAAACCGGTTTACAGAAGTTCAGTTTCTTTAGGTGATTATAACAATGACGGCCTTCTGGATATTCTGCTTTCAGGACAGGTCGGGACAGAATCATTTGCTAAGAATTTCTCTGCCATATATAAGAATAACGGAGACGGAACCTTTAGTGAACAAACAGGAATAGACCTTATTGATTTATGCCTCAGCTCAGTAGCCTGGGGAGATTACAACAATGATGATTACCTCGATATTCTAATGACCGGTGCTTCCGGAACGCCTCCTGACTACAAACCTGTAACAAAAATATATCGTAATAATGGCAATAATACATTTTCAGAGATTGCAGGCAATTCATTAATAGGTACTTCCATGAGTTCTGCTGAATGGGGAGACTATAATAATGATGGATTTCTTGATGTTCTTCTTACCGGATACTCAACGAGCAATCTCGAGTTTAGAATCTATCTCAATAACGGGCAGAATCAGTTTATTGATCTGACAGCTCTGAAAATCCCAGGAGCTTATTACTGCAACACCTCATCTGCAGATTATGACAGTGATGGAGATCTGGATATTCTTTTTACTGGCAATACCGGCACATTCACTTCACAAATTTACAGGAACAACCTGTACATGATGGCAGGAAGGATAAAACCTAATGTAAGGCCCGCTGCTCCTTCTGATCTTTCTGCTGAAATAAGTCCCGGAAGCCTGAGACTATTCTGGAACGGAATTGAAACCGATGAAACCTGGTTTGTGAACATGAGCTATAATGTAAGAGCAAAAAGAACAAGTGATGATAAATGGAAAGTCACTCCTCACTCATCCTCAGCAGGATTCAGAAGTCTGAATGCCCTTGGCAACTCCCAGCTTAACCGTAATTTCACTATTCTGAATCCCGAATCAGGCACCTATCTATGGCAGGTTCAGGCAGTTGACCAAAGCTATTCGGGAAGTGAATGGTCGGAAATTGATACAGTGATAATCAAAAAAACGCAGGCCTTCTTCAAAACTGATACTGTTTGTCTTGGATCTGTTACTAAATTCACAGATCAGTCGGTTGTCACAGATGGAATAGCTTCATGGAAATGGGATTTCACTGACGGAACCACATCAACACTGCAGAACCCGGAACATAAATTCTCCTCAGCAGGGAATTTCAATGTGAAGCTGACAGTAACAAGCTATGCAGGTGACAAGGATTCTCTTACACAGAAAGTTGTTGTCAAGGCAAAACCTGTCACACAGTTCACGGCGCCAAATGTTTGTATCGGAACAGCTTCAACTATTACAAACACAACTGCCCTTAACGCCCTCTCAATCAATTCATGGGAATGGTCGTTTGGTGACGGTCAGACCTCAGCTGCCCAGAATCCGGGCACTCATGCCTATGCAATAAAGGGAACATATTCAGCAACACTGAAAGCCTTTGCCAGTAACGGTTGTGCCGACAGCATAACTAAAAATATTATTGTTGCCGGTTTCCCCGAAAAAGCCCTTTCAACGGATAAGCCTCTTGTATTCTGTGCAGGTGACAGCGTAGTCCTCACTGCAGACTATGATACCCTGTATACTTATCAGTGGCAGATGGACAATAACAATATTACAGGTGCAATTGACAGTACATTCAATGTCAAAACTTATTCAGCCAGCTACTCTGTGATAATTACAAATACTCTGGCCAACTGTGTAACAGTGTCCGATCCGAAGGTTGTAACAATTAAGGAGAACCCTGCTGAACCTGCTATTGTTTCAGACAATTATAAATCAGAAAAGTGCCTGGAGGACAGTCCAATTAAGTTAAGAGTTGACCAGGCTGCAACAGGAGTCACTTATGAATGGTTGAGAAATGGCGTTAAAGTAAATGAGGGGTCATATATTGAAGGATATCTTGATCCCGGAATTTATATTGTTTCGGTTGATCTGAATGGCTGTAAAAAGCAATCTAAATCATTCAGTGTTAACAATGACGGAGCACCTGAGAAGCCTGCTATTATCGCCAAAGGTCCGACTGTATGGTATCTTTCCTCAAGCGTACCTGCATATCAATATAAATGGTACTTCAACGGAAATCATATTGTCGGAGCTACACAGGAATTTTATATTGCCTACCAGAATTACGGTGTATACCAGCTAAGCATTGGCAATGCAAAAGGCTGTTTTTCAAGAAGCGATACAATTGTAATACCTTTAAAAACAGGACTTACCGGCATTGAGGATATCGATCCGTTCAGTGAATTGAAGATCTACCCGAATCCAACACCAGGTGTATTCACAATTGAAATGAACAACGATATCTTCGGTGAATTAATAATAGACATACTCAACCAGCATGGAGCCAAGGCACTGAATATAAAATTCAAAAAGAGTACAAGTCATTTCATGGCCGAGATCGACCTCAGCGGCCAGGGCAAAGGCATGTACCTTGTTAACCTGTCACTTGATAAATACAGGGCGGTGAGGAAGGTGATAATAGAGTGAAGGGCGCACGACGCTCGACGCACGACGCTCGACTCTCGACGCAAGACTCAAGGCTAAAAGCCCCCCATATGGGGGGTTGGGGGGTCAATACAGGGCAGTGAGGAAGGTGGTTGTGTAGTGAGAAGAACTGGTAATCGGTATTCGGTAATCAGTAATCGGTAAGTCTTGATACCGAATACTGAATACCGAATACTGAATACCGAATACTGAATACCGAATACTGAATACTGATCACTGATTATTGATTACCATTATTGGCAATGAACCGTGCGCTGTGAGCCGTATTTCGGGTGTAGTGCACCGTGTACCTCAGATTCCAAAACCCTTACCTCATACCCAATTCTTCCAACTTCATCAAATTTTTCGAAAATTCCTTGACTTGAGTCTAAATTTTTGGTAACTTTTAGTTTCCATCATAAAATCCAGATTCTCATGGATAAAAAGGAATTCCACAGGGAGGGATTATTTCTTCTATTATTCCTCATTTTCACTGAAGCTTTTAGCCAGACTTTTACTGATGTCACACCGGCAAATATGATCCCGGAAACTCAATCACCTGATCCGTATAATACAAGCAGGGTTTTCTGGGTTAATATTGATAATGACAGCGATCTCGATCTGTTCTTTCTTGAAGAAATTTATGGCAAATCACAACTGTTCAGAAATGAAGGTGCAGGATCATTTACTAAACTGACTGCTCCCTTTTATGTTGGTCAGGCAAGTGCCTTTGGTGATATTGACAGGGATGGTTATATAGATATAATTATGTCGGGCAACCATCCTAAGATATATCTTAATAATGATGGAGACGGCACTTTCCATGACATTGATGATGATGGAACAGCCGACAACGACAGAATCCCGTATAATCTTGACAGTCAGCCAATAGATCTTGGCGATTTTGACAATGATGGTGATCTTGATATAATATTTGGCTCCAGCATTTTCAGAACAAATAGCGATCTATCCTTTACATGGATGGAATCAATATCTCTAATTGCCGTTAATAATATTGGTGCTGTAAAATGGGCGGATTTCAATAATGATGGCTTTCTTGATATTTTCATGACTGGAGAATCTGCTGAAGGCAAATTTGCCAAAATGTACAGGAATCTTGGAAATTCCTCGTTTGAAGAGGTGCCAGACCTCTCTCCTGAAGGTCTTACTTACGCTTCAGTTGATGTGGGAGATTACGATGCAGATGGAGATAAAGACCTCATAATTACAGGATTTGACAAGAATAGCTTAACACGTATATACATAATTAGGAATGAGGGTAACTGGTCATTTACAATACTTTCCGATTTACAGTTACAACCTGTCTGGAGAGGTTGCGCACAATGGGGTGATATTGATAAGGATAATGATCTTGATATAATAATAGTAGGCTGGACCAACAGCTTTTCCGGTCCTTTCACTGGCATTTATAAAAACCTCGGGAACAGCAGTTTTTCACTTCACTCATTCTGTCCCGGAACTGATCCTCTATATCCAACTTGTATTGAACAGCAGATTGGATCAGGACGTGCTGCCTGGGGAGATTATGACAATGACGGTGACCTCGATTTTGCCTTAATCGGTTCAACAAATACAGGAATTACTGAAAAATTGTACAGAAATAATTCAGATACTCCAAATGATGCACCTGATCCTCCGACAGGTACTGCGTCTGCTGTAAACAAGTCGGATGTAACCCTATCATGGAACGCGGTAACTAACGATGAGACCCCGCCTTCAGTTCTGACATACAATATAAAGATCGGAACCACCAACAATGGTTCTGAAATAATGCCGGCAAATTCCAGCCCGTCAGGTTACAGGAATATCGTTGAACAGGGAAATTCAGGGACAGGAACGTCTCACTTGCTTAAGAAATTGCCATTCGGAACTTACCATTGGCGGGTTCAGGCTATTGATTATGGGTTTGCCGGAGGACAGTTTTCCTCTGATAATACATTTACCGTAATACCGGTTCAAGCCAGTTCACTGTCTGCAAAAATCATTGACTCATATAATCTATTATTAAAATGGGAGAGAGGTAATGGAGATAAATGCATAGTTTTCTGTAAACAGGCAACCGGAGAAACAGCGTTGCCCGCAGATGGGACAACTTATCTGGCTGATAATGAGTACGGATACGGAGATCAAATAGATACAGAAGGCTGGTATTGTGTTTACAATGGCAGAAACGACAGTGTGGATGTAAAAGGACTTCTGCCCGGAAAACTTTACAGTTTTCATATTTTTGAATATACAGGTAGTGCCGGAACAGAAAATTACTGGACTGATCTTTCAGTCGACGGCAACCCGGGGATATTCAGCACAAATATGTTTCCGGCACAGACAAATATAACTGTTGACCGGGGCACTTATAATAAAGCTGTCTGGGGAGATTTTAATAATGACAGTTATATTGATTTTCTTGTTCCGGGAAATCCAACACTTATTTACGAGAATAATAAAGTCAACAACTTTATTAAAAGAACTGACATCATCCTTCCTTCAATTGAGGCAGGATCAGCTGAATGGGGTGATTACAATAATGATGGTTACCTTGATATTATTATTTCCGGTACAATCTATGGCACATATACTCCACTAACGAAAATATACCGTAACAACAATGGAACTTCATTTTCCGACCAGGGCCAGCTTTCTGTTCAGGTCTGTATGAGCTCAGCAGCATGGGGTGATTATGATAATGATGGTGACCTGGACATTCTTTTAAATGGATCAACAACTGTACCGGATAGTTATATATACTGGTATCCGGGCACACCAATAACCAAAATCTTCACAAATAATGGAGACAACTCATTCACGGAACTTGCAGGAACAACATTTACCGGCCTGTCAAAAGGATATGCCAGATGGGGTGATATTGATAATGACGGAGACCTTGACGTTACAATAACCGGTTTTACAGACCTCCATGTCAACAAAACAGAGATATATGCAAATAAGGGAAATAACACCTTTGAACTGAAATACGAGATGACTACACCCGGCTCCAGGGTTTCATTTATCTCACTTGGTGATTATGACAATGATAATGATCTGGATATGCTTTATTCTAATCAGGCAGGAGCTCAGTTGTTTGAAAATCTGAATAATTACAATTTCCAGCAGAAACTGAAAATAGATGTAGCATCTTCCAGTGAAGCCTGTTGGGCAGGCTGGGCCGATTTTGACAATGATGGTTATACTGATATCATCTTTTCAAATCCGGGATATTATACAAAACTCTACAGAAATACACATGGTACACAGGAGCCCGGAGCAATCTCCGATTGGTTTATTCTAACTTATAGTGATTTATTAAAATCGTCAAATGGTTTTGCAGACTGGGGTGATTATGACAATGATGGTGATATAGATGTATTGATTTCCTGTTATTATAATGATGGTATTACAAATACCTGTACTATATTGAAGAACGGCCTGATAATGAAGTCCGGTTCATTTCGGTCAAACAGCAGGCCGCTGGCACCTCAAAACATTACCTCAACAATAACTCCTTCCGGTGTAATTCTTACATGGGATCCGGTATCCGGGGATGAAACTGTTGCTCAAACAATGACATATAATTTAAAGGTTGATAACACGCAAACATCTAAAAATATTTGCCCACCACTATCATTAACTGATGGCAGAAGATTAATTCCGGAAATAGGTAACAGTCAGATGGGCACCTCTTCACTGTTCAAAAATCTGCCTTCAGCTACTTATTCCTGGAAAGTTCAGGCAGTAGATCAGGGATATATGGGCAGTGAATGGTCTTCCACAGGTACCTTCGAAGTAAAAAATGTCCAGGCTTTCTTCTCTGCATCAGAGGTTTGTCTTGGAATGCCAACTGTCTTTTATGACGAGTCGGTTGCCTCAAAAGGATTCAAATCATGGTTCTGGGAATTCGGGGATGGAACAACATCCACATCTCAGGAACCGGAGCACACCTATGCCACAAGTGGTACTTTCAGTGTAAAACTGACGATAACCGATACAGAAGATGCTACTGATTTCCTGATCAAAAGTGTAATCGTTAAGGCAAAGCCTGATGCCAATTTTACTGCAACAACTGTATGCAGGGGAACTTCAACTTCCTTTTCAAATACAACCAATATAAATGGGTTAAGCATTTCATCATGGTCCTGGAATTTTGGTGATACACAGTCATCATCATCATCTGATCCTGGTTCTCATCTCTATTCATTTCCAGGGAATTATTCTGTCAGCCTGCTTGTTATACCAGAAAACGGATGCTCTGATCAGATTTCAAAGACAGTAACAGTGGCCGATTTCCCGGTTGTTGCTATCTCCGCCGACGGAGCAACCAACTTCTGCACGGGGCAGAGTGTTAATCTGTCCACTTCCTCTAATGCTCAATACACTTATGAATGGAAAAGAAATGGCTCGGCAATTACAGGCGCTGTATCTTCTTCCTATACCGCTTCTATCTCAGGCAGCTACACAGTTGCTGTTACTAATACTGTCGGAAATTGCCTCTCCAATTCAACAGGAGTAACAGTCACTGCCAACTCCTCTCCTGCTGCTCCGCTTATCTCTGCATCAGGACCGCTTACTTTTTGCCAGGGAGAATCTGTTAACCTTTCAGCAGTTTATAATTCAGATTATACTTATAAATGGATGCTAAATGGAGGTCAGGTTGGAACAAGTTCAAATTCGTTCACAGCAAACGCATCAGGAACTTATTCACTCGAAGTGGCAAATGTCTCCGGATGCAAAACCCTGTCTTCCAACACTGTAGATATTATTGTCAATTCAAATCCTGCTGTCCCGACTGTTAGTATCAGCGGACCTACATCATTCTGTCAGGGAAGCAGCGTTGAACTGAGCGTGTCAAATACCGGAGGGTATTCTTACCAGTGGGAAAACAACAGTGCAGCAATAACTAATGCAACTGCAAGCTCCTACATTGCTAACAGTTCAGGTGGATACACTCTTAAGATCACTAATTCAAACAACTGTTTTATCCGGACTGAAAATGTAAATGTTTTTGTTTCTGAGTCCCCATCTGCTCCAACAATAACAACCGTGGGATTGTCTACTTTCTGCCAGGATGAGTCAATCCTCCTGAGTGTGACAAATACACCAGGATATTCCTATCAGTGGAAATTAAACAGCGGGGATGTTGGCTCCGGTTCAAATACATACACTGCAAATGCATCAGGAACTTACAATCTGCTCGTGACAAACGCCTCAAACTGTTCAGTTAGTTCTTCAAACAGCATTGCAGTAACTGTTAATCCTAAACCTGCTCTGCCTACAGTCAATATAAGCGGACCCACATCATTCTGTCAGGGAGGCAGCGTTGAGTTAAGTGTATCATCAACACCTGGTTATGAATATCAGTGGGAAAACAGCGGATCAGGTATCACAGGGGCCATATTCAACTCCTATTCTGCTACAACATCAGGAAACTATATCCTCAGAATAACTAACTCTTACGGTTGCTCCACAAAAACGGAAAATGTAGCTGTGACTGTTGCAACTGCCCCGGCTGCTCCTCTTATTGTTGCTGCAGGCTCTCAGATATTCTGCCAGGGTGATTCTGTTGAGCTCAGCATCTCTCCCACTTCAGGTTATAACTACCAGTGGAAGCTTAACGGGGGGACAATAGGTGCAAACAATCACCTGCTAAATGCAAAAAGCGCCGGAACATACTCTCTTACTGTAGCCAATAGTATCGGATGCTCTGCCAACTCCACAAACACTGTCGATATTTCTGTGAAGACAAAACCGTCTCTTCCGACAGTAAATCTCAGTGGTCCAACATCTTTCTGCCAGGGCAGCAGTGTTGACCTTTCAGTTAACTCTTCAGCCGGCTACCAATACGAGTGGGAAAACAATGGGGCAGCAATATCAGGTGCCACCTCAAACAAGCTGACAGCTTCCACATCAGGTGTTTATGCCATTAAGATCACAAACTCCGATAACTGTTTTGTCAGATCCGAAAATGTTACTGTTAATGTTTTAACAGTACCTTCACCCCCATCGATATCTTCTGCATCTGCAGTTACCTTCTGCCAGGGTGACTCAGTAATATTAAGTGTAACAAATACACCAGACTATTCTTACCAATGGAGATTAAATGGTGGTTCTGTGGGTAGTAATTCTTACTCCTATTCAGCTAAAACATCAGGCTCTTATGATATCGTTGTCGAAAATAGCAGCAAATGCACTGCTGCATCAATAAGTGCAGTGCAGGTAACAGTTAAGCCCCTTCCAGCTTTAAGTACAATAAGACTGAAAGGTGATTCAAGATTCTGCAACGGTGGCTCTGCAACTCTAAGTGTACCTGTGAATAACAATTATTATTATTCCTGGAAAAAGGGAAGTACAGATCTGGGCCTTACATCTAATTCTATTGAAGTCAAAGAAACAGGACTTTACTTTGTTGAATTGACTCTTGATGGTTGCCCGGCAAACGAAGAACCTGTATTAATTGAGGTAATCCCAAAACCTGCAAGACCCGATATCAATATGGGATCGTACAACAAAAGCAATAAATGCCTCGGGGAAAATCCACTTGTGCTGGCTGTTGATAATATCGTACAGGGATATTCTTATCTGTGGCACAAAAATGAAACACCCCTGTCCGACAAAACTTCAATTGAGGTAACCGAATCGGCAAACTATTACCTCGAAGCCGTTTCAGATATCTGCTCCAGCGAACGGGACACTGCCGTAATCACCTTTGATGAGGCGCTTCCAAAACCAGATATTTTTGCCAAAGGATCTGCTGTCTGGATGCTCTCCACTACTGCAAAGGCTTCAATGTACAAGTGGTACTATAACGGTTTAACTATTCCCGGGGCAACGAACAACACATACATAGCCGGCCAGAACATGGGGACATACCGGGTGGCAATATCAAATGACGGGGAATGCTTCTATTTCAGTGACAACAAGACAATACCAGATATTACCGGCATTGAGGATACAGATCCTTTCGAAAATGTGA
>CAZEYY010000045.1:0-25319 GCA_964516485.1 uncultured Rikenellaceae bacterium | reverse complement strand
ACTCGGTGACTGGTATGACCTGGGTCCGAAATTCCCGGGTGAAGCTCAGCTGACACCCAAGGCAGTAACTGCCACATCAATATATTATTACGACATTGTCCTTCTCTCAAAAATGGCTGAACTCACAGGAAAGCCTGAGGATAAGGAAAAGTACAGTTTGCTTGCAGAAGATGTCAGAGCTGCATTCAACAAAAAATTCCTGGATCCCGAAACTAAAGTGTATTCAACCGGAAGCCAGACAGCTTATGCCATGCCTCTCTATTTCGGGATGCCAGATGAAAATTTAAGGAATCAGCTTGTTAAGAACCTTGTTGAATCAATTAATAAAGACAAAAAAGCACTTACAGCCGGAGACATTGGATACAGGTATCTTCTGAGGGTGCTTGAACAGGAAGGATATTCGCAACTTATCTATGACATGAACTGCCGGAGTGATGTTCCCGGTTATGGCTACCAGCTCTCTAAAGGTGCAACTGCCCTGACAGAATCATGGGCAGCATTGAAATACGTATCGAACAACCACCTGATGCTGGGTCACCTGATGGAATGGTTCTACAGTGGACTGGGAGGAATACACCAGGATACCGGATCAACAGCTTATGAAAAGATTATCATTGAGCCTCAGATTGTTGGAGACGTAAAATACGTTAATGCATCATTAAACACAATTCACGGAAAAATTACAAGCAACTGGAGCATACAGAACGATTCCCTTAAGATGACAGTGATAATACCTGTCGGATGTGCTGCCATGGTAAAAATCCCTTCCGCTGATCCGGAGAAAATAACAGAGTCGGGTCAAAATATTAATAATGTGGACTATATTTCTGAATTTACTGTAAATGATGACAAAACACTGATAAAAATTTCCTCAGGTAAATATATATTTAGCACCCCATTTAAGAGGTAGCAGGGATTTACGTGTATACAGGGTGTAAATTTTTTTTACAAATAATGGGACATAATAGTTTTTTAGCGGTCTTTAGACTGTTTAATATAATTGTGTCTTGAAATGACGGGAGAAAAGAAGGTCCTTATTATCGGTGCAGGTATCGGAGGAATTACAACTTCAATATTCCTGGCCCGTGCCGGTTACAGAGTTGAAATATATGAAAAGAATTCCGCCCCCGGAGGAAGATGCGGACAATTGATCCGCGACGGACACAGGTTCGACCTTGGAGCAACAATGCTTATGATGCCGGGTATTTATAATGATGTTTTTAATTCACTGGGCATCGACCTTTTTTCTGACAGCAAAATTAAACCACTCCAGGATCTGTATAAGATCTATTTTGACAATAACGATTCACTCACATTCTCAAAGGATGAAAGCAGGGTGATAGCCGATCACGAAAGGATTGAGCCCGGCAGCTTTGAAAGTTCAAGAAAGTACATAAAGGAAGGTTACGGGATCTTCAGGCTTGGAATCGATAAGCTGATCGCAAGGAACTTTACAAACCCTTTCCAGATGATCAACTTTAGAAATATCGGGCTGCTCATAAGGCTGAAAACTTATATCTCCAATTTCAGCTACGCTAAAAAGTTCTTTAAAACAGATCATCTGAGAATGGCCTATACCTTCCAGAATATTTATGTAGGGCAGAGTCCTTTTGACTCACCGGCGCTTTTCTCAATGGTTCCGGCAGCAGAGATCACAGAAGGTTCCTTCTTCCCTGAAGGCGGCATGTTCAGGATAGTCCAGGTCTTACTTGAAGAGGCGCAGAAGAATGGAGTTAAAATGCATTTTTCTTCTCCCGTGAAACAAATTAAAACTTCAGGTAATAAAGCCCGGGGTATTGTGCTTGAAGACAATACAGTTATTAATGGAGACATAGTCCTTGCCAATGCCGACCTTCCTTATGTCTACAGAAAGCTGCTTCCTGACAGAAGAAAAGCTGAAAGGATTGACAAAATGAATTTTTCTGCGTCAGCAATCTGTATCCATATCGGACTTGATAAGCAGTATCCTCAGCTGGGGCATCACAGTGTTTTCCTGTCTGATGATTTCAGGCACGGACTCGACATGATATTCAAAGAAAAATCTGTAAGTAAAAATCCCAGTTTCTACCTTCACGCTCCTGCAAAAACCGATTCCTCGGCAGCTCCTCAGGGTCATGAATCATTATCATTCATCATCGGCGCCGGACATGTTGACAACAGATATAATCAGGACTGGGAATTTCTGAAAAAGCAATCACGTGATGCAGTAATTGACAGGCTGAAGAAGTTCGGGCTGACAGATATTGAGGATCATATAAAATTTGAAATCATATATTCACCTCAGAGCTGGGAAACAGCATGCAATATTACAAGAGGTTCCGTATTCGGGAGTCTTGCCCATAACCTTTTGCAAATGGGTTATTTCAGACCTCACAACAGGCACCGGAAATACAGGAATCTTTATTTTACAGGGGGCAGTACGCATCCCGGGAACGGTATACCCAACGTTCTCCTTTCAGCTAAACTTGTTTCTGAACGGATACTGAAAAACATCTGATAAATTATAGCGATCAAAATGAAAAACCTAAGGGATTCCTTTCTGGAAATCCACAGCACAATCGACTACAGTAAGATCATAGATCATCCAAATATTCTAATCGCGGCAAATTTCTGGGATAAGGAAAGGTATTGTGCCGCAAAAACCTGTTACAAGTTCATGAGGGCAATTGATGATCTGATTGATGATCATAAATCAAAGAATAAACTGATTGCCCCGAATGAAAGAAAGGAATTCACGTCCAGTGTAAACGACTGGCTGAAGATTGTAATTTTATCGGAAGAATGTAATCCCTTACAGCTTGAGCTTATTGAAACAGTTAAAAAGTTCAGGATACCCCTTTGGCCTCTTGAAGCCTTTGCAAAATCGATGATATATGATATAAACAATGACGGATTTTCCTCAATAGAATCATTCCTAGAATATTCTAACGGTGCCTCTGTGGCTCCGGCATCAATCTTCGTTTATCTCAATGGACTCACAGGAAACGGAAATGGCTACAATGAGCCGGCTTTTGATGTTAATTGGGCTGCAACACCCTGTGCCTATTTCAGTTACCTCGTGCATATAATTCGCGATTTCAGGAAAGACCAGCTTAATAACCTTTCATATTTTGCCGATGACGTCATACTAAAGAATGGCCTTACCCGGAAGGACCTGAGGGAATTTGCCGGAGGAAGACCTGTTACTGAGGGATTCCGTGCACTGATAGCAGAATATTGCAGTCTTGCAGCATATTATCAGTCAAAAACAGAAGAAGTCCTTGATCAGATCAGACCTCTGCATGAACCGAGGTACAGGCTGAGCCTTGAGATAATCTTTGATCTTTATAAAATGGTTTTTGAAAGAATTGATCCGGCAAGGGGAGAATTCACCACTGAAGAATTAAATCCGACTTATGAAGAAACCAGAGACAGGGTACACAGGAAGATACTTGAATTCAGCTTTTAAACTGCTCCTTCCCTGTTTTCTTGTTTAACTTTTAAGCAGAAATACCGGGTAACAATTCCCGGAATGGATCAGAATGCAGAGATGAAGCCTGCACTCACCTTACCATATGCAAATGGCTCAATGACCCTTGTATATTCCGCAACCAGTCGTACATTTCGTCTTACGAGGTATCCAGCATGAAGAGTGGCAGACTTATAATCCAGCTCATCGAGGTTTGAACTGACAAGGTTTCCCAGAGCAGTAAGATACCATTTGCTCTTGTCTCCTTCCGGCGAAAAAATGATCTCCGCAAATCCTCCTTCTGTATTACACTCGCCAATGTCTGCCAATGGTGGCATATAAATATTCAGATCCGTTCTTTTCAGATACTGAACATTAACAACTAGTCTGTCAGAGAAATTTAATGAAACATCCGGGCCGAACATCAGAATATCATTTACAGGCTCGTCCGGCACTCCGTAAATTTTCTCCCTGCCTGAATATGCAAAAGCTCCGATACTCAGGTTCTCTCCAAACGACTGAGTTATTTTCCCCATGAAATTTTTGTATTTGTCATGGTCAAACAGGTATCCTTCATCCGCTACGCCTAATCCGCATCCGTTAAGAACCTGGGCTACAATATCAGTTCCGGTGCTGAATCCCTTTTCAAAAATTATTCCCCTGTCATATTTCAGATCGGTGCGCGAATAACCCGGACGCGATCCATAAATCTTGTATGGTTCAAGGGTATATCTCAGTTCTCCCTTGAACAATGGGTCGGATGCCTGAAACTGGCCCACATAAAAATTGATGCCGGTTCCAAAAAGGTCTCTGTACATGAGGAAGGCATCTTCAATACCTGCAATTTCTCCCCGTTCGCTCAGGAGAAAATAGAAATAATAGGACAGTTTATCTGACAGCTCACCTCCTGACATTATCTTGAGGACAAAAGGAGCGCTGAAATCGGCTTGCCCCCTGTCGTCAAAATTATATGTTGCAAAACCATCCAGTCTTAATGCAAGGGGCAATTCCCTGAAAAGTGATAATCTGTCATCACCTGTCTGAAGAAAATGCCGGGGAGATTCATACTCCTTAAGCCTGAATCCCTCGCCGGCAAAGTCCTCTCCAAAAGCCTTAAGACGTGGCATTGCAGGAGCATGACAAACCTGGCAACTTATTGAATATTTTCGTGCAAATGCCGGTATTGCGAAACTGTCAGAGGAGTAACTCAACAGTATCAGCAATGAAAGGGCAAAACAGCTAACGGTGGATTTTGTTTTCATTTTTCCTTTTTTTGAATTTCAGGGGAGAATGTTTATCGCTGTTGAATGTTCATTTACTATCTTTATTTCAGACTCATCAGCAGGCACTTTGAGAAAATCTGCAACAGGCTTGACAAGAAGCTGGTAATTCAGCACTGCAGTAACCTTCAATTCACCCGGTGCAATGTCATAAGGCAGTTTAAAAGTGAATTTCTCAACTTTTGTTTCCCTTGGACCTATCCTGTAATCTGTTCCCAGACTTGCTGTATTCCACTGCATTATTGTCATTCTTCCTTCCGGATCAAAATAGGGCATTCTGAATATTCTGTTACCATAAGGTATACCATCTCTCTGAACACCTGTGAAGCTGGGCTGCCTGAGGGGAACTCCCATATCCTGGTAGGCTAGATAATCACCTGATATTGTGTATTCTTCACCTTCAAAGCCTTTTTTGTCAACGGGGAGATGATATTTCTTTCCTTTTGAATCAGTAGCTTCAACATTAAGCCACGCAATCCGGTCTTCCACAGATCCGGTAGGAAACTTATGACCCGTCTTCTGATTGAAAAGAGCCACTTTAAAAATTACATTTTCACCCGGCTCAGCCTCTCGTATATCTGGTTCAATCCTCAGCTCAATAGTCCCTCTTACCTTTCCGGGATCGTGTGCACCATGAAACAGGTGGAGTCTTGAATCATCATAAGGTTTAGTCATAATTGCATTAAGATAAGGTCCTCCCTTTGGCATGTGGCAGTCCTGGCACCTTACTCCTTCTTTTGAATAGGGACCTTCCTTCCATTCCAGCTGAGTGCTTTTAACCCAGATCCCGAAAGGATTCTTTTCATTATGACAATTCCCGCAGAACTCTGTTGTCTTATAAAAATCATTTGTTACAATCTTATGCGCCGGTGATTCTACAGTCGGTTTCCTGACAGCATATTTCGTAACACCAGGCTCGATAAGATATGAGAAATTGAAAGGGGGATCAGCTTGTGCCGACTTCACAAGATGGCATACATCACAGGATACTGATTCATTGGCCATGCTTTTTTCCGAAGGCCTTGGAGGAGGGAGAGTACCACCCATAAAGGCAAAAGGAGTATGGCAGCCGTTACACCCGTCAACAGGGCCCTTAAGTTCCGGCTTAACCTCTGAATGAGCAACTGCAAGTTCGAAATATTCTATCTCATCCCAGTGGTGCGTGTAAGCCTGCGACATCATGGCCTGGGTCCATTGCTGATATATTCCCTGATGGCATGAACCGCATTTTTTTGCTGATTCAAAATCCTTGTAGGAGAATTTGCCTTTCAGACTATCCTCATGCTGAAATGCTTTACCTGATGAAAAAATGATTCCCATCATGACCAGGAATCCGGCGCAGAGCAAAAATATTTTCCGGAAATTTTTCATGTCTCAGGATTTAATAATAAGTAAGGAAAGATAGCAATTTTTGATTATAACCTCTTTGCAGTTTGGCAAAATATGCGTATAATGCAGAAAATTTAGATAACTTTATGTAGTTATTAATTTTATAAGCATACCCCTGATATCTGATCTGCAGAGAATTAATTAAGAACACTCCGAACAAAACCTGGATTTAATTGTTAAAATTTAATCTGGTAATTGACTATGATTGAGTTGTATAGAGAGGTTTCTTTTGATGTCAGCAAAATAATAACAAAGAGATACAGTACCTCATTTTCATCCGCAGTAAGTTTTCTTGAGCCGGAGATCCGTGACGCAGTTTACAGCATATATGGATTTGTACGGCTTGCAGATGAGATTGTCGATACTTTTCATGATTTTGACAAGGAAAACCTGCTGAAAAATTTCGAGCGTGACTACTATGAGGCTCTGAAATACAATATCAGCCTTAATCCGGCACTGAATGCTTTTCAGCACACAATCGTAAAATATAAGATTGAAGATGACCTTGTTCAGGCTTTCATTAAAAGCATGAGAACCGACCTCCATAAAAAGAACCACCTGACACAGGAAGAAACTGATGAATACATTTACGGATCTGCAGAAGTTGTGGGCCTGATGTGCCTGAGGGTATTTGTCAGAGGCAACGACGTTTTGTATCAGGAATTAAAGGAGCCGGCCAGGAAGCTGGGAGCAGCATTTCAGAAGGTTAATTTTCTAAGGGACCTTAAGACTGACATGCACAATCTCGAGCGCAAGTATTTTTCATCGACTGTAATAAATGAATTCACTGAGTCACTTAAAGAAGAATTAACAAGTGAGATCTCTGCTGATTTCGATGCAGCTCTTCCGGGAATAAGAAAATTACCCGATAACGGAAGACTTGGAGTGCTTATAGCATATTTTTATTACAGGAGCCTGCTTGACAAGATTAAAAGAACACCTGCAAAACTACTGATTGATAAAAGAATAAGGGTAAGCGATACTATAAAACTGCTTATCCTGCTGAAAGCAAAAATTGTTAATAAACTAAATCTGTTTTAATACCTGTATATGGACGAAACAAAGGTAATTCTTGTAGATGAAAATGATATCCAGACAGGAATCAGCGGCAAGCTGGAAGCGCATGAAAAAGCTCTCCTGCACAGGGCGGTATCCGTCTTTATCATAAACAAACAGGGAGAATGGCTTCTCCAGAGAAGGGCTTTTGACAAGTACCACTCCAACGGACTGTGGACTAACGCCTGCTGCACACATCCCCATCCCGGAGAGTCAGTATTTGATGCCGCAAAGAGAAGGCTGAAAGAGGAAATGGGAATGGCCTGCAGTGTTACCTGGCTCTTTTCCTTCATTTACAAAGAAAAGCTTGACAATGACCTTACTGAACATGAGCTGGACCATGTGTTTTTCGGAATGACCGACGATGATCCGGTCATAAATACCGCTGAAGTTGAAGAATGGAAAAGAATGAAGTATCAGGAGATTGAAAAAGAAATCAGCGAGTTCCCTGATAAATACACCTACTGGTTCAAAATGATATATCAGAGAGTTAACAGACAGATAGAAAAAAGCATAAGCAAATGATCCTGAACTTAATACTGTTTATAATATCCTTCCTTTTCATGGAATTTGTCGCCTGGTCAAACCATAAGTACGTCATGCACGGCTTTATGTGGAGCTTTCACCGCGACCATCACGTTAATGTGACCCAGGAAAAAAAAGGCAGCCTTGAAAGGAATGATATCTTCTTCCTTATTTATGCCATTCCTGCTATTATACTGATAATTACAGGGCTCATGACCGGTAATGATTCTCCTCTGGCTGTCGGCGCCGGCATTACACTTTATGGTTTCACCTACTTCATGTTTCATGATGTTGTTTATCACCAGAGACTTCCTCTGTTTAAAAACACAACTAACAGGTATCTCCTGGCAGTTAAGAAAGCCCATGATGCACATCATAAACCAAAAACAGCTGACGATTTCGACAATTTCGGACTTCTCATATTCTCACGGAAATACTTCAAATAATCAGTAAATGCCACTTTATCTGACTATTGAGCTGCTCACTCTGTCTGTCCCGCTTGCGTTAAGCTTCGACAAAAAAGTAGCCTACTTCAGATTATGGAAATACCTCTTTCCTGCGATAGTAATTTCAGCAGTGTTTTTTATCGCCGTCGACATCTGGTTTACAAGGATTGGCGTCTGGGGGTTCAATCCTGAATATCATAGCGGAATAATTATAGCACATCTGCCACTTGAGGAATATCTCTTTTTCCTTATAATCCCATTCAGCAGTATCTTCATTCATTATGTTTTCCTTGCATATCTTCCCGGAAAAAAAATTGGAAGGAAGAGCACAGCGGTTCTTACCTGCCTGCTCATCTCTCTGCTGCTCCTCTTATCTCTTGCAAACAAAGACAGGATTTATACCTCCTTTTATTCTGCATATATGGCTATTCTGCTGGCAATCACATATTTCATCAACAGCAATCTGCTCAGCAGCTTTTATCTGTCCTTTCTTATAATCCTGATTCCCTTTTTCGTTGTGAACGGAATCCTTACCGGCAGTTTTATTGAAGGTGAGGTTGTTTGGTATAACGCTTCAGGTATTCTTGGCTTGCGATTGCTGACAGTTCCTGTGGAAGACACAGTGTATGGTTTTTCAATGATACTTACCAGCCTGCTGCTGATGAACCTGTTTGGAAACAAAATATCAGGAGGTAAAGTATGAGTGCAACATCCGGCAGTATAAGGGAAAAACTTACAGCTCATCCACGCTGGGTTAAATCAGCACTGCTCATATTTTTTAGTGTGGGTATTACCGGATTTTCAATTCCGCTTACAAGAGAATTGTTTACAGGACTTACTCCACTGGCAATCATTTTAAGTCTTTCTGTACTTTTAATATACCATGAACCATCAATTGACAGGAAAACAGTTTTTTCCTTCATTTCAATAATAGTAATAACCTGGCTCATCGAAGCTGCAGGAGTATCCTCAGGATTGATCTTCGGGGAATATTCCTATGGCAGCGGACTTGGCATCAGGCTGCTTGATACTCCCCTTCTTATCGGATTCAACTGGCTGTTTATGATCTATACAAGTTCCTGCATAGCCGGGCAGATCTCTTCAAAGCGGGTAATACAGATATTAACTGCTTCCTCGCTTATGGTTCTCTATGATTTCATTATGGAAAATATCGCCGGCAGTCTTGATATGTGGAGCTTTTCCGGCGGAATGCCTCCTTTGAGAAATTATATCGCATGGTTCATAATTGCAGCTTCAATTCATACAGGACTGAAGTCTGCAGGCATAAAGTTCACAAACAGGATTGCACCTTTTATATTCTTTGTCCAGGCTGTTTTTTTCATTATACTTATCATAATTATAAGGCTTTACAGATGATACTTAAAGCATCTCACCACCCGGTGATATATCCCTTTTTTAAACTCTACACTGTGTGGAAAATACACAGGCATTTCAATGAAGTAAAAATCAGGGGCGGGGTAAGTGACAAAAGACTGCCTTTACTTCTGATATCAAATCATTTCAGCTGGTGGGACGGCTTCTGGGCAATGTATCTCAATATGAAGCTTTTCAGAAGAAAGTTCTGGTTTATGATGCAGGAGGAAAATCTTAAAAAACACAGTTTCTTCAACAAAACAGGGGGATATTCAGTAAAAAAAGGCTCAAAAAGCATAATTGAAAGCCTTGAATACACAGTTAAGCTTCTGAAAGAAAAAAGAAACCTTGTCCTCATTTTCCCCCAGGGCGAAATAGAACCGATGAGGTGTTCACAGGTTACTTTTCAGAAAGGCCTGCAGCATATTCTTCAGAAAATAAATGAACCAGTGCAGATAGTATTCATTGTCAACATAATTGAATACTACTCAAATCCCCGGCCAACACTTTTCATGAATATCAGGGAGTTTGAAATGGCGGAGGGAAAAGAAGTTGAAATTGAAAAAACTTACCAGGATTTCTATCATGAGGTTCTGTCAGATTTTTCAAAAAATGACCTGCGATGATAATACCTGCAGTACTGATATTTTCCTTTACCCTTATCAGGTTGATTATCGTCCTGGCAAACTACCTTGCTGATAATCATCTTCCCCGTTCAGACAAAGATTATAATAAACTGGTATCGGTGCTTATTCCTGCAAGAAATGAAGAAGCAAATATCAGTAATATACTAAATGATCTTAAAATACAGTCTTACAAAAACATAGAGGTTATCATCTTCAACGATCAGTCAGATGACAACACCGAAGAAATTGTAACAGAATATACAAAATCTGACAACAGGTTCATCCTTGTAAATTCAGGTTCCCTTCCGGAAGGCTGGTATGGCAAAAATCACGCATGCCATTCCCTTGCAGAAAAGGCCTCAGGAGATTATCTTCTGTTTCTTGATGCCGATGTAAGAATATCAGGCAGGCTGATTGCTGACACATTAAGTCTTGCTGAAAGGAAGAAGCCGGGACTCATTTCTGTTTTCCCGCAACAGGAGATTGTGTCTGCAGGGGAGGCAATGACAGTGCCAGATATGAATTTCATCCTTCTCTCCCTTTTACCACTTCCCCTTGTCGGAAAATCTTCCTACCCTTCACTTGCTGCGGCAAACGGACAGTTTATGTTTTTTGATGCTGAGGTTTACAGGAAGATGAGGCCACATGAAAAGATGAAAGCTGAAAAAGTTGAAGACATAGAGACTGCCCGCTTCTTCAAAAGGAATGACATAAGGGTGGAATGCCTGCTAGGTGATGAGAGGATCAGGTGCCGGATGTACAAAGGTTTTTCAGACGCAGTAAACGGATTTTCGAAGAATGTTTTCTCATTTTTTGGAAACTCTTTCATCCTGGCGCTTATATTCTGGCTTGTGACAAGCCTTGGCTTCTTTGTCATAATATATTATATGCCAGTGCTTTTTGCGATAATATACATTTTAGCAGGACTTACAATCCGTATACTTGTATCACTTGCTTCACGGCAATCAGTTTTTAAAAACCTGATTTACCTTCTACCTTTGCAGCTTAGTCTCGGATTGTTCATTTATAAGGCATTTTTAAACAGATACTTCAGATCATTTGAATGGAAAGGAAGAAAAATACACTGATTCTTGTTTTGCTGCTCCTCAACGCAAAGCTTATTGCCATTGATTATAAGGCAGAGGTCTATTATGCCTATGTCAATAACAGGATGGAGCGATGGAAAAGCGTGATAGACAAGATGGAATCAACCAGTAACAGAACTGATATACAGACGCTTGAGCTTGTTAATTACGAATACGGTTATATAGGTTACTGCCTTGGCTCGGACAGGGAAGAGGAGGCAAAAAAGTACTTTGCACTTGCAAATAAAAATATCGATTTGCTTGAAAAAAAGAGATTTGAACCTTCAGTAATACAGGCATATAAGTCGGCATTTTACGGTTTCAGGATTTCTTTCAGCAAATTCTCGGCTCCTGTTAATGGGCCAAAGAGCCTCGATCATGCAAAAAAGGCGCTTGAGCTTGACAATGAGAATTACCTCGCCTGGGTTCAGTACGGCAATGCCGAATTCTACATGCCTGCAGCCTTCGGAGGTTCTAAAAAACTGGCTCTGGAGTACTTTATGAAAGCCCGGAAATTACTTGAAAGAAATGTTTCAGATACAAAGGGCAACTGGAACTATCTGAGTCTACTGACTCTAATTGCCCAGGCCCATGCAGCGCTTGACGATTACAACTCGGCAAAATCAGCTTATGAGGAGATACTCCGGCTGGAACCCGGTTTTACTTATGTAAGGGATGAACTATACCCTCAGCTTATTAAAAAATTCAAAAAATAATATATGCAGAAGAGTGTTCTTATTGTCGGAGCGGGACTTGGCGGGATGGCAACAGCCCTCAGGTTATCAAAAAAAGGATACAAGGTTACAATTGTTGAAAAGAACAGGCAGGCCGGAGGCAGGCTTGGCCAGCTTAAAAAGGACGGCTTCACCTTCGATACCGGTCCCAGTTTTTTCAGCATGTCATACGAATTTACTGAATTTGCAAAGGACTGCAATATTCAGCTCCCTTTCAGATATTATTCCCTTGATCCTCTTTACACTGTTAATATCCGTAATAATCCTGTTACGTATTTCCTTTACAGGGATCTGAAAAAACTTGGCGCCCAGTTTTCGGACTCCGATCCTGAATTTGAGAAAAACATGGAAAGGTATCTGAAGAAAAGCGGCCGCCTGTTTCATGATACTGTTGATATTGTAATCAAAAGCAATTATGATACAATACTTCAATATATCCTTACACTGATGAAGGTCAACCCTGTGCATCTGCCTGTTATGTTCAGGAACTTCTGGCAACAGGTTGCACATTACCACAGTTCTGAAGAGGCGCGCCAGATTATCTCCCTTGTTGCTTTCTTCCTGGGTAGAACTCCCTTCGATACATCAGGTGTATACACACTTCTCTCATACACTGAATTCCGGCATGACGGCTATTTTAATGTTGAGGGCGGCATGTATAAAATAATTGAAGGCCTTGCCGGGGAGCTTAAAAAGGAAAATGTTGAAATCATTTATGATACCGAGATAAAAGGCTTCAGTTCTGATGGGAATAAGCTCAACTTCCTGATTGATAAAAACGGGAAACAGTGGAAGGCAGATATTATTGTAATTAACAGTGATGCAGCCGTTTTCAGGGGAAAAGTTTTCGGCAGAAAGGAATATTCTGATGAGGTTCTGGATAAAAAGGAATGGACAATGGGTCCTCTCACAATATACCTGGGTCTTAAAACAAAATTGCATGGGGTTCATCATCATAATTATTACCTGGGAACTAACTACAGGGAATATGCCGACAAGGTATTCAGGCATCCTGAGATAATGGAGAAGCCTTATTATTATGTCAATGTTCTGTCAAGCTCAAATCCCGACTGTGCACCTGAGGGCTGCGAAAGTCTTTT
Organism: uncultured Rikenellaceae bacterium; assembly: GCA_964516485.1. Classification (GTDB taxonomy): domain Bacteria; phylum Bacteroidota; class Bacteroidia; order Bacteroidales; family VadinHA17; genus LD21. Next base: position 12,256 of record CAZEYY010000045.1, on the reverse strand, counting down.
CTTTGTATGCCCGGCACCTGATCTGCGTTTCAAGAAAAACTGGGACGACAGGGATGTGATTGTTGACAGCATTATTGATGATTTTTCCGGCAGAATAGGCAAGAATATACAGCCTGAGATCGTAAGCAGAACGGTATATACTCCACAGGACTGGCAGGACCAGTTTAATCTACACAGGGGAAGCGGACTGGGACTGTCGCATAAAATGCTGCAGATAGGTGGCTTCAGGCCTAAGAATTTTGACGAGCAGTTCAAAAATGTCTTTTATGTGGGAGCTTCAACAATCCCGGGAACAGGACTTCCAATGGTCATAATCAGCTCAAAACTGGTTACTGAAAGAATTGAGAAACTGGAATAACTGAAATTGCATAATGAAAGTCAACATTTTCTGGTTCCGGAGAGACCTCCGCTTAAGTGACAATACCGCCCTGAACAATGCCCTTGCTGAAGGATTGCCTGTTCTCCCCGTATTTATTTTCGATGATAATATTACCGGTGAGCTGACAGAGGATGATCCAAGGATCAATTTTATATACGACTCATTGTCGGCGCTTAATAATGAACTTGGAAAATATGAAAGCTCTCTTCTTGTTCTTAAGGGCGATCCCGGGGAGGTCTGGAAAAAACTCATTGCTGAATATGACATCAACTGCGTATTCATAAACAAGGACTATGAACCCTATGCAATTACTAGAGATAACAACATTGAAAAGCTTTTAAACCAGAATAATATAACATTTAAGAAATTCAAGGACCAGGTCATCTTTGAAGAAAAGGAAATTGTAAAAGGCGACGGAACTCCATATACTGTTTTTACTCCTTACAGGAATCGCTGGATGCAGGTGTTCAGTACAGAATCTTCTGATGCCCTTTCACCTCTGAGAAAAGCTTCACAGATTTTTTTCAAGGCTTCATTTACATTTCCCCTTATTGAAAAACATGGATTCAGGCGCAGTGCGGTAAAAGTCAGGCCTTATGATCTTTCTGCGATTGAAGAATATCATAAATTCAGGGATCTTCCTGCTGAAGACAGGACAAGCTATTTGTCTCCGCATCTGAGATTCGGCACCGTCAGCATCCGGGAACTTGTCAGGACTGCAGTCAGCAGTAATCAGGTCTTTCTTTCCGAACTTATCTGGAGGGAATTCTTCATGCAGATCCTATATAATTACCCCAATGTTGTTACAGAAAGCTTCCGTCCAAAGTATGACAATATAAGATGGAGAAACAATGAAAAGGAGTTTGATCTATGGTGCAGGGGAGAAACAGGCTATCCGATAGTAGATGCAGGCATGAGACAACTCAACCGGACAGGTTACATGCATAACAGGGTAAGGATGATAACTGCAAGCTTCCTGTGCAAGCACCTGCTTATTGACTGGCGGTGGGGAGAAGCATATTTTGCTTCCAGGCTGCTCGATTATGAGTTGTCGTCAAATAACGGAAACTGGCAATGGGCAGCAGGGACAGGCTGTGATGCAGCGCCTTATTTCAGGGTGTTCAACCCTTACACCCAGCAGGAAAAGTTCGATCCAGGATTTATTTACACCCGCAGATGGGCTCCGGAATCACAGAAACCGGGTTACATTCCTCCTGTTGTTGAGCATGCTTTTGCAAGGGAAAGAGCAATAAAAACTTACAGTGAGGGCATCATGCAGTGATAAGCAGCCCTGATCCTGTTTACCGGAAAATGAACAATAAAACCCCGCTTTTTGTTACCTTTGCAAAATTAAAACAGAAGCAGGATGGCAGATAGTACACCGGTTCCTATACTGGAGATGGATGGCAGACGGCTTTATTACACTTTCATAGCTGGTGCAAGAAAGGTTATTGAACATCAGGTTGAACTCAATAAGATAAATGTTTTCCCTGTAAACGACGGAGACACCGGTACAAACCTTGCCTCAACAATAAGGGCAGTTATTGACTCCCTCCGGCCCGACCGCTCATATAAGATTACTGCTGACAGAATAGCTGAAACCTCTCTCATAAATGCCCGCGGAAATTCAGGGATCATCTTCGCACAGTTCCTGTACGGCATGAGCATGGAAACCGGGAATTTCGTTACAGTCAACATTGCGCAGTTTGCTGAAAGCATCAAAAATTCAATCCGTTATATCTACGACGCTATCTCAAATCCTGTAGAAGGTACAATGCTTACAGTAATAAGGGACTGGGCAGACTATATCTATGAAAACCGTTACAGGATAACTGATTTCAACCAGATGTTTCTCGATTCGGTTGAAATACTTAACAGGTCACTCATTGAAACCAAATATAAACTGGCCGTTCTCTCAAAAGCCAATGTTGTTGATGCCGGAGCCAGGGGTTTTGTTCTTTTCATTGAAGGTATAATTGAGTTCATAACTCACAGGAACATAAAGGAACTAATACAGGCAAGGGCAGAAACAGCTCTTTTTGAGAAGATTGAAGAGATAATTCCGCAGAATGTCACATACAGGTTCTGCACCGAAGCCCTGATTAAGGAATGCAGGACGGATAACAGGCATATACTTGACATTCTGAACAGGTATGGTGATTCCATAGTTGTTGCAGGATCAAACAGGATGAAGCGGCTTCATGTCCATACAAACAATCCTGCAGATCTTTTCATGGAACTCAGGGACACCGGGACAATTGCTTTTCAAAAGGCTGATGACATGATACGCCAGAGCGATGTTGTATATAACCGCAAATGGAATATTGCCCTCGTAACCGATTCAACATGCGACTTGTCAAAGGAGCTTATTGACAATTACCAGATCAATATGCTGCCAATAAACATAAGTTTCGGTGACAATCATTATCTCGATAAGGTCACTATTCATCCGCAGCAGTTTTACTCAATGCTCGGCAAATCGGAGGTTTATCCGAAATCATCACAGGTTAATGAAAAAGCATTTACAAACCTTTACTCTCACCTTGCATCGCATTACGATTCAGTCATTGCAATTCATCTTAGTGACAAGCTGAGCGGAACTTACGGTAGCAGCCTCAAAGCGGCAAAAGCTATAAGCGCTGAGTTTGGCAAACCTGTTTCAGTACTTAATTCCAGAAGCCTCTCAGGAGCACTGGGACTTGTTGTACTCAGGGCTGCCACGGCAATAGAAGAGGGAAAAAATCATGACGAAGTTGTGAGGCTTACGGAAGAATGGATAGAAAAGTCGAAAGTGCTCGTAAGCGTCAAGGACCTCAGTTACCTTATTAAAGGAGGAAGACTCTCATATACAAAAGGCCTCATAGCCAGAATACTGAATGTAAACCCCATCGTTTCAATAGATAAAACAGGTAAGGCAATTGTCTTCGACAAGACTCTGAACCAGAGGGCAACAATGGAAAAGGTTATGTCATACGTCAGGAAACAGGTGAAGGAAACAAAGATCTGGAACTATGTCGTTCTCCATGCAAACAACCAGCAGGCGGCCGACTGGTATAGTGAAAGGATGGAGGAACTGACTTTCCTGAAACCGGTCTCTGTTGTGAATATTTCACCGGTTATCGGCGCAAATGTAGGCGTTGGTGCAGCTGCCGTTGCATACATGATACAATAAAACAACAATGAGTTTTTCCCAGATATACATCCAGTCACTGCTGATCATTTTAGCCATGATGTCAGTCCTATGGATTGTCAGTATCATTATAAAGAATGCCAGCATAGTTGATATATTCTGGGGAATGGGCTTTGTACTCACCTCATTATTTTACTTTTACCGTATCGGGGAAGCAGATCTGAAAAGATCAATAATTGTAACATTTGTTACAATCTGGGGTCTGCGGCTTTCATTTTACCTTGCCTGGAGGAATTCCGGCAAAGGGGAGGATTTCCGTTACAGAAACTTCAGAAAGAAATATGGTGAAAAACGCTACTGGTGGATAAGCTTCTTCCAGACTTTTCTGCTGCAGGGCATACTCATGTGGCTTATCTCGGTAACAATACTTGGAGCCATGTATTACACTGAACAACAGACAATAGGCATTTTAGATTATGCTGCTATTATCGTCTGGCTCACCGGTTTTGTCTTTGAAGCAGGAGGAGATTATCAGCTCTCGAGATTCAGGGCTGATTCTTCAAACAGGGGAAAAGTACTCGACAGGGGATTCTGGAAATATACCCGTCATCCGAATTATTTTGGCGACTCGGCAGTATGGTGGGCTTATGGCCTGTTCTGCCTTGGATCAGGAAACTGGATACCGGTGCTGGGTTCAGTTCTTATGACCCTTCTTATTATAAAGGTCTCGGGAGTTGCACTGCTTGAAAAATCACTCGGGGAACAAAAACCTCAATACAGGGAATATATAGAAAGAACAAGTTCATTTTTCCCCCTCCCACTTAAAAAGTAAGACCCTTTTTCAAAAATCATTGGCTAATTAACTGAAGGTTATATATCTTTGGTATCCTTATAAAAATTTAGCAATGAGAATCAGACTACTGGCTTTAGCCCTGGGAGGCTTAATAATCATGACTTCCTGCAACAAAAAAGAAAATCCCTATGAAGCGGATGTAATAGTTTACGGCGGTACTTGCTCTGCTGTTACAACAGCTGTCCAGGTGAAAAGAATGGGCAGATCGGTTATAATAGTGTCACCCGACATTCATATCGGAGGTCTCTCCTCATCGGGACTCGGATATACCGATACAGGAAATAAGGAGGTTATCGGAGGCCTTGCAAGGGAGTTCTATCACCTTCTTTATGAAAATTACATGAAGCCGGAATCGTGGAAATGGCAGAAACAGTCGGAATTCGGTAACAAGGGACAGGGAACACCTGCCATTGATGGAGAATTCAGGACTATGTGGCTGTTCGAACCCCATGTTGCAGAAGAGGCTTTTGAAAAGATGATAACCGATAATAAGCTTCTTGTTTACCGCAATACCTGGCTCGACAGGGAGAATGGAGTTGTCAAGGAAGACGGGAAGATTGTATCAATAAAAACCCTCGATGGAAATATTTTCAGGGGAAAGATCTTCATTGATGCCACTTATGAAGGCGACCTGATGGCTGCTGCAGGAGTCAGCTATACAACAGGCAGGGAAGGCTCTGCCCAGTACGGCGAAGAATGGAATGGTGTGCAGGTTGGCGATTTTCCGATTAAACACCACGATTTTGACAATCTGAAAATAAGCCCGTACAAGGTTCCCGGAAAACCGGAAAGCGGACTCCTTCCAAGGATTTCATCAGTGCCCCCGGGAAACAGGGGCGATGCTGACAAAAGACTGCAGGCCTACTGCTACAGGACCTGCCTGACCGATCATCCTGATAACCGCATAAAATTTTATAAACCCGAAGGTTATGACTCAACACAATATGAACTTCTTATAAGGATCTATGATGCAGGATGGAGAGGAACTTTCAACAAATTCGATGCAATTCCCAACCGCAAGCTTGATGTTAACAACCATGGCCCGTTCAGCTTCGATAATATCGGAATGAACTACGACTATCCCGATGCCACCTATGAGCGCAGGAAGGAAATTATTAAAGAACATATCACATACCAGCAGGGTTTGCTATGGTTCATTGCAAATGATCCGCGCGTGCCTGAAGAAGTAAGAAATGAGATGTCCCGCTGGGGTTATTCAGGGGATGAATTTGCCGACAATAATTTCTGGCCATACAATATTTATGTAAGGGAGGCCAGGAGGATGACCGGTGAGTATATAATGACTGAAAATGATGTTCTCAGTAAAAGAGAGGTACTTCATTCAATAGGTATGGGCTCATATAATCTTGATTCTCACAATACCCAGCGATATATTACACCTGAAGGCTTTGTTGAAAATGAAGGGGATGTCGAACACCCCACACCCAAACCATACATGATCGACCTGGGATCAATCCTCCCGAAAAGGGATGATTGCAGGAACCTTCTTGTCTCCGTTTGTGTGTCAAGCTCACATATAGCCTACGGATCGATAAGGATGGAGCCTGTGTTCATGATTCTCGGGCAAAGTGCAGGAACTGTCGCTGCTCTGTCCCTGAACAGCAGGAAAGATATTCATGACCTGAAATATGAGGAGATAAGGGAAAAGCTTCTTGCCGACGGGCAGGTGCTTGAATACAATAAATAGTCTGTATTCCTGTTAATTTATATATGCGTTCCGGCAGCCGATATTGTAAAATATTTCTGCTCCTTTTTCTGCCTGCCCTTTTGAGCTGTGAAAAGGACAACACTCCCACTGTTGTCACTGATATTGACGGAAATATATACCAGACAGTTGATATAGGCGACCAGGTATGGATGGCTGAGAACCTCAAAACAACTCGTTTCAGCGATGGAACGGAGATTAGACTTATAAGTAAAAACCAGGACTGGCTAAAGTCGCATGAGCCGGCTTTCTCGTGGTACAACAATGATTCTTCATTATTCAGGGATCCCTACGGGGCCCTTTATAACGGCTATACTGCAACAGATGAAAGGATCTGTCCCGTTGGCTGGCATGTGCCCTCCGCCGCTGAAATAAAACAGCTGATAAGCTCCCTTGGCGATTCCCTTACCGCCGGGGGAAGGCTAAAAACAGAAGGCCTCGCACAATGGCATTACCCGAATACAGGAGCTGACAACAGCTCAGGCTTCACCGCACTTCCTGCAGGTCTGAGGTATTTCGAAGGCACCTTCAGTTCACTTTCATATTTCACTGCCTTCTGGACCACAACAGAAGCAGATTCCTCCGCATGCTATTTCCTGGGACTCTCCTACCTCGACGCTCTTGCATCTCTAACCCAGCGCCAGAAAAAGAATGGCTTCAGTATCAGGTGTGTAAGAGATTAATTTCAGACGTCTGTAACTTTTCATTCAAGCCTGCCGTCTTACTGCTGAATTAACACAAAAACAGATTAAGACATGAAAAGATTATTATCATCAATAGTTATATCCTCTCTGGCATTCCTTCCGGCAATAAGTCAGAATGAGGATAAAGGTGAAAGGCTTGAGAACCTTGAGAACAATGAAAAACAGGCTTCAGACGATACTCTCAGCGTAGAGCTTGGCGACAAGGTGTTTTCTGTTAAGGAAAGCGGTGATGAAACAAAAATCTCTGTAGGTAAAAAGGAATACCGGGTTGTGGAGGAAAATGACGGTGTAACTGTTTACAAAAAAGACAGGAATAATGAGGAAAAAGAGATCCGTCACAGGAAAAATGACCGTTTCAGGGGACATCTGGGCGGTGTGGAATTTGGCATGAACGGATTTCTTACCGATTACTGGACAACGGCACTGGCCCCGGAGGACAATTACTTCGACCTTAACACTGCCAGATCAAATGCGTGGAACTTCTATTTCCCAAACATAAACATGGGGATTACAAGGCATTTTGGAATTGTAACTACTGTCGGGCTGAGCTATAACCATTACCGTTTCGATGGCAACAACAGCATTGCCAAGTATGCTGATGGAGTTATAGGCCCCCTTTATCCGGAGCCCGGAATACTCTACACAAAAAGCAAGTTTACAACAGCTTATGCCACAATACCTGTATTGCTTGAACTACAGCTCCCTGTAAATGGCAGTCACAGCAAGACTCTGAACTTCAGCGCCGGTGTGATAGGAGCTGCAAAAATTGCATCAAAAACCAAAGTTGTGTATGATGATGGCGAAAAGCAGAAGTCAAAAATTAAGGATGACTACAGCCTTAACGTACTCCGCTGGGGAGCAACGGCAAGAGTCGGTTATGAGAATCTGCAGATCTTCGGCACAACCTACTTCACACCTATGTTTGAAAAAGGCAAGGGTCCGGAATTATATCCTTATGAGATAGGTCTGGCCTTCACTTTCAATTAGCCCTGCTTATTGGCCAGGATAACAATCAGCAGTACAACAGCTGCTGCGGCAAGTACTGCAAGCGTTATCTTGATCCAGCTGTAAGGCCTTTCCCCCTGAACTTCACCGGTTCTTCCGTTAATGAGGAACCGGTATGTTTTATTATTGAAAGAGTAAGCGCTAATCCAAATAGGCATCAGTATGTGCTTGAAGGTGATGTTCTTCCATGTTGTGTTCATTGAACTCACCCTCTGATGATCACCACCTATATCCCTGCAGATTGCTACATTAATTGCAGTGTTCATCTTCGACTTGGCATCATCAAGCCCTTCCCTGAGGTCAACCTGGTAGCTCTCTGTTTTAAAACCGGTGAGATAACTGTTGCTGAATGAAACAAGATTCACGAGATCCCAGGGTTCAAGCTTCTCCACATATTCCTTCGGAAGTGATTTACTTGCAACAACAAGCACATCATCAAAAAGCTTGTCGACATGACCGCTGACACTTGACCACCTGGTTCTTGTAACCGTCCTTGCTTTTGTTACCGACCTGCCGTTTTCGGTTGTTGTATAGGTTTCAGTTGTCTGGTAATCATCACCCCTTTCACCCGTGTAGTCGGTTGCCGTATCGGAATCGTATGTCCAGTAAGGGATGTACAATCCTGCAAGCTTTCCTTCCTGCCTCGCATATTGTTTCAGTTTATTCGGGGCAAACCATAATTTGCTTATCCAGTTCCTGAATTCTGCAAGGGCTTTATCCTGGGTAATCCCGAATGGAAGAAGAGCCTTAGGCTTAATAAGGTGGGAAGTTGTGGCATCCTTAACAACAAGAGGAGATCCACAGCAGGGGCAGGAATCAGATACAACATTAGGATTGAATGTTGTCTGTGCACCGCAACCCTGGCATTTTATTGTGGCAACCTCCTCGGTAGTCTCCTTCTCTTCAAATTCCTTTACAAACTTCTCGAAATCCAGTTCCTCGAAGATCTCCGGAGAGCTTTCTATCTCATTCTCTGCACCGCAATACGGGCATTTTAGTTTATTCGTGCCCGGAGCAAACTGCAGTTTGCCGGAGCAACTTTTACATATTGATTCCTTCTGAATTGTATCAGATACCTGACCTTCCTGGCTCATGGGTTAAGCGGATTAGTTTGCTGATATTTCTTTTATTTTGGTGGCAGAGGAGGAGGAACAGCGCCAAAGATACCCGACAGGTCAGCTTGCTGACCTGCAGCAGACCATTGTGCCATACCCTGCTTCCAGACAAGTGTATCATTGTTTATCTGGCCCTGTGAAGCCATTTGTCTGAGCGTGTTCAGGTCGAAAGGTCCTGACTGCTGGCCGTTAACTGCAATGAAGTAACTCACAGCACCTGGAACAGGAGGAGGTCCTGCCTGAGGCTGCTGTTGCTGCTGACCCATCTGTCCCATCTGACCCATCATTGCATTTGCCATTCCGAAGCCCATGCCCATACCCATGCCGGCAGCTGCGCCACCGCCTGCGGGATTGTTGGCTGCAGCTTCCATCGACTGACCTATCTGGAACTGCTGGAATTTATTCATATCGCCTATTATACCCATGCTTGAACGCTTGTCAAGGGCTGCCTCAACATTCTCGGGAAGGGTAATGCTGGCCACAAGAAACTTAAGAAGATCTATTCCGTATTCAAGGAACTCTGGCTTCATCTTGTTTTCGAGGAATTTTGATATCTCATCGAAATTTGAAGCCATGTCAAGAACTGGTATCTTGCTCTCGCCTATCGCATCTGTAAAGCGTGTAACAGCAACATTCCTGAGTTGGTTTGTAATGCTTTCGGTTGTAAAATTACCGTCAGTACCGGCAATAGTCTTTATGAATAGCCCCGGATCAGAAATCTTCATTGTGTAGTTGCCGTTTGCCCTGATACGGATGGGGCCAAATTCAGGATCCCTGAGCATAACAGGATTTGGCGTACCCCAGAGGAGATCGGTGAACTGCTTTGTATTGACAAAATAAACCTCAGCAAGGAAGGGGCTGTTAAATCCATATTTCCAGCCCTTCAGTGTTGTGAGGATCGGAAGGTTTTCTGTTGTAAGCTCATAAAGTCCTGGCTTGAAGACATCAGCAAGCTGACCTTCATTTATAAATACTGCAACCTGCGATTCCCTGACTGTCAGCTTTGCACCATTCTTTATTTCATTCTGGTACCTTTCGAAGCGGTGTACCATTGTATTCTGGGTGGGATCGAGCCATTCGATGATGTCGATAAATTCCCCGCGGATCTTGTTAAATAGTCCCATAGTATTATAATTGTTTGATTCTCCTGTTAAAAATCTAAGATAGTTATTTTTTAAATTGAAGTTATCTTTTCCCGCAGATTGCGTTGATTAGTGAAGGCTTACGGCTCACGGCGCACGGCTAACGACGCACGGCGCACGACCTATCTCTTAAGGCAGCTTGCTGAATAAAATACATTAGCACTTCCCTCACTGTCAACTGTAACACCGGCAGGGGGAAAAGGCAAGGACCATACACAGACCTTTCCGAGAGTGGTCATGTTCCGGATTTTTATTGTGACAAGGTTCCTGTTTGATGAAAGATCGAGGGACTGGATAAGGTTTGAAGAGCAATCGAGCAGGGTCAGTGAATTATTTACGGGAAGCGTCAGAACAGCGATCTTATTTGACTGGCAGAACAGTTCTGAAAGGACGGGCGTATACAAAGCATTAAGAGCCGTCAGCTGATTATCTGAACAATACAGTTTCTTAAGCCCGTTATTCTGCGACAGATCAATTGAAGTAAGCTTATTGCTGCTGCAGAAAAGCATAGAGAGATATTTTGCTTTTGTGACATCAAGTTTTGTCAGGTTGTTTTCCTCGCAGAGCAGGGCAAGCAGCATTGTGTTTTTCGATATATCGAGGGCAGAGAGACTGTTTGCTGAGCAACTCAGGTACTGCAGCTTACTGTTTGAGGCCACATCAATTGTTGTCAGTTCATTGGATGAGCATCCGAAAAACTTCAGTCGCTTATGCCTGGTAACATCTATCGCTGACAGGTAATTAACTGAACAATACAGATATTCGAGAAGAGTGTCCTGGCTTATGTTCAGTTCTTTCAAAAGATTATACTCACAATCGAGATAGCGGAGCCTGGGATTGCCTGAGGCATCATAACCTTTCAGGAGGTTCTCCCTGACTATTAGTGAGTCGAGGTTTTCAAAAGCCTCTATCCCCCCCAGGCTTTCAATATACTTTCCCCTTATGTCAAGCCATGTTACCGTCTGAGCTTCTGTCCTGCTTATCTTCCCGTCGCCATCCATATCGACCCCGTTCTCTATAAGCGCCTGCAGAAAATTATCATCACTGATCTTTATTCCTGAGTTTTTTTCACAGGAAGAAAAAACTGCAAGCGACAGGGAAAGAAATACCAGAATTAAGTAACGGTTCATCTTATGATTTATTTGGGAAGTGAAAGGTAGAAAAAAATGCAATTCAGGCTGCTTGCTTTCAGACAGTTCCGTAAAATAAATTTGAAACTGAAGCCTGTATAATGTAATTTTACCTGAATCGTAACTGATTATTAAGTATCAAACCCATGGAGAAAAACAAAGTATTTGCTATGCCTTTTGCCAGTGTCTACCCCCTTTATGTTCAGAAAGCAGAAAAAAAGGGCCGCACCAGGGCTGAGGTTGATGAAATAATATGCTGGCTTACAGGATACAGCAAAAAGGAACTGCAGAAGCAGATATCAGAAAACAAGGATTTTGAAAGGTTCTTTGCTGAGGCGCCTCAAATAAACCCGGATGCATCAAAGATCACAGGCATGATATGTGGTTACAGGGTGGAAGAAATTGAGGACAGCCTGATGCAGAAGATCCGTTATCTTGATAAGCTGATTGATGAGCTTGCCAAAGGAAAAGCCATGGAAAAGATCCTGAGGAAGTGACTGCTTATTAACAAAAACATTCATAAAATTGTTATTATCCTGAAAACCATAATAAAACAGGGAAAAACATGGCTGAGATAAAAACGAAACCGGCAGGAACAGATCTTAATCAGTTTCTCCTGTCTGTAGAGCCGGAGAAGAGAAGACAGGACAGTATTGAATTGAAAAAGCTTTTTGACAGTGTACTGAGTGAAAAAGCAACACTCTGGAATAATAATATGATCAGTTACGGTACCTACCACTACAAGTCGGAACGGAGCAGGCAGGAAGGAGACTGGCCGCTGACCGCATTCTCACCACGCAAACAGTACCTTGCCATATACATAATGTCCGGGGTTAACAATTATGCCGATCTCCTCAAAAAGCTCGGAAAATTTAAGGTAAGCTCCGGATCATGCCTGTACATCAATAAGCTGGAAGATATAGATCCGGAAATCCTTAAGAAAATAATCAAATCCTCGGTCGAGGAGATGAAAAAGAAATATAAGGTTTAAATTCCTGCACATCAACATGCTTTGTAACTTTCAGGATGATTAAATTTGCCATAACAGGCAAATATCCGGACTTATGAAGCA
>CAZEYY010000044.1:15791-25538 GCA_964516485.1 uncultured Rikenellaceae bacterium | reverse complement strand
AAATTTGCTGCTATTGAAAATGTAATTGCAATAAAAATAGCTCCTTTCAACAGGTACCAGACCTTTGATGTAGTGCGAGGAGTAATAGAATCAGGACGCGCTGATGAAATTGCATTATACACAGGAAATGATGACAGTATTCTTACAGATCTGCTTTCAGAGTATCATATTGAAAATAATGGCAAAATGGTAAGGAAAAGGATATGCGGTGGTCTTCTTGGACATTGGGCAGTATGGACTCACATGGCAGTAAAGCTTCTGAACGATGTGCATTCAGGAAAATATGATAAAGATATCCATACTACTCTTGCAATGGCAAACAGGATCACCGACTCTAATGCTGTCTTCTTTGACGCAAAGAATAATTTTTCCGGCTGTATTACAGGACTTCATGAAGTGCTCAGACGCCAGGGATTGCTTGATGGTTTGTGGACTCTCGATCCTGAAGAGGTCTTGTCGCCCGGACAGAAGGAAGAGATAGACAGAGTGTATTCCTGGTATCCCGATTTAAATGATGACAGTTTTGTAAGGGAGAACCTTGACAAATGGCTTTCATAAAATAAAAGAAAATGACAACGAGTAGTCCTTTCAGAATAAGGACAATGGAAAAGGTCGACCTGCCCGAGGCCTTTGCTCTTGCTAATTCTGAAGGATGGAACCAGACAGAATCGGACTGGAAATTCCTGCTGAATAATCCTCATAATAAGTGTATTGCAGCCCTTGTTGACAACAAGCTGGCAGGCACTGCAACAGCTCTTGTTTATTCAGACAGGCTGGCATGGATAGGGATGGTGCTTGTCAGCAGGTCATATCGAAGCATGGGGATTGGCAGGCAGCTGATGACAGAAATTATAAAGCGGCTTGAGAATACAGAATGCATAAAGCTTGATGCCACACCTGCAGGCCAGCCTTTATATGAAAGCCTCGGCTTCAGAAGTGAATATTCCCTTGTCAGGATGACTGCTGAAAAGGTCAAAAGGATAAAAACTGATTCTATCATGGTCAGTATTTCACAGCTTACACAGCATTCACTTGAAAAAGTAACTGAGGCTGATGAAGGCATTTTCGGCACGTCAAGAGCAGGACTCCTCTCCTATCTCTATAATAATGCTCCGGACAGATCCCTTATTTTGAATGAAGGAAGCAGTGTTTCCGGATATTTCCTGGGTCGCAAGGGAACAAGATTCAACTACCTTGGACCGCTTTGTGCCAATACCGGAGAAAATGCAGAGTTATTATTGGCATCAGCGCTGTCAAAGCTTGAAGGAAGCAACGCAGCAGTTGATGTTTTTGCCAACCGTACGGGATTTATCCTGCTTCTTGAAAATGCAGGATTTATTAAACAGAGGGAATTCACAAGAATGTACCTGAATAAAAATACAATGCAGGTATCAACTAAATATCAATATCTTATCAGCGGTCCTGAATTTGGATGATCTTTACTGTTCCCGGGAATAATCAGCCTGCAGCTTAGCGAAATCAACACTGTCTGTGTTGCCGTTGTGAATAATAAGCCTGTATTTCAGAACCAATTGCTTGTCCTTATCTATCTTCACTTTTTCCCTGCCGGGCCACACAGCATTCTGCATGCTTCCCTTCTGCCGCAATATCCATGGAGAAGGGAATAATGGATTCTGAGGGCTGCATAAGATCGCAACACCGTTAATCTTTTCACTGTTTCCGAAATTACCTGAGAAATCCATCCAGTTACCTGCATTCACCTGCAATTCCTGAGGAAGAATATTTTTCCCCTCTGAAACAAATTTCATGTCATCAGGAATATCAAGCCGGATGCAGAAACCACCATAACCTTTGGGATCATCTGATCCACCCAGCATCAGATCATCAACAAGGGCCGTCAGTCCAATCCTGAAATCAATTACACGAATGCCATTTGCCGAAGGAAAGACAGTTATGACTGTGTTTTCCTTCATAAAGGGACCATCTCCGTCAAGAGAATCTGATTTCCACAGCACTTCAGCGGACAATTCAGCTGATTTTCCTGACACAGAAGTATTTACCTTAAGCACTTCCTGGGAAATACCTGCATTAATCCAACCATCACCAAGGTTTACTGAACCTTTGAACAGCTGATGCCAGGACAAGAACACGCCCCTGTGATAAGGATGATCAGGAGGAAATTCCTCCGTAAGCGTATCACCATCAAGGCTATACAAAGGATGAAGATAATTACTACAGACATACTCCCCAGTAAGTGTTTTGGGAGCCTGCTGATAAAAGAAAACCTGCCTGCCTCCTTCTGTCAGTTCATAACCCTGCTCAGTCTGCCTGAATGAAAAACGATGATCCTGACTGCTGCATGAAGGAAGAAACAACATTGCCATTAAACAGGCAATCAGGCACATGTCTCTCATAATCTGATATTTAATTTAATTACAAAGGTCCGCCTATACTATTCTGCGTTTTTCAGGATCCCATTCAACGCGACGTTTCTCAACATATGACTTATGAGCCATTATACAGGTCACGGCTTCCTGGAAGGCCATTTCAATATTGGCGCTTGGAGTCTTGCCGCTTCTTATGCAATCAATCCATTCTTTTATGTGCAGGTAGGTAACATCAACCTGTATACCATTAATTGTAGTTGTTGTAAGTCCGCGTGCTGCATAGTATTTTTCAGTAGCAGAGGTAACTGCATCAACTTTCCCTGAATTCGGATTAAATGAAACCATCGGACCTGAAGGATCAATGAGGCCTGCTTCGATCTGTTTCTTGTATTTTGTGGAACTTCCGTCAACCGTAATGTTTATTGCATTTCCAAGTTCCATTGATGCATCATGTCCCATAAATACCCTGCCCCTGCTTCTGCTGTTGGCAAGCATTGCGCTGTACAAAAGAGTAAGGTCGTGGTTGGGATACTCAAATGCACACTGAAGAGTATCAGCCATTTCACGATTATCCTTCCAGTAATATATTCCGCCGGATGACATTACAGATTTCGGGATACCTATATTAAGCAGCTGGTTTACGGCATCAAACTCATGGGTAAAGAGCTGTCCGATAAGACCGATGTCATAAGCAAAGAATTTAGTCCAGTTATAGTACCTGTCAACACTGAACGGAACTTTTGGTGTATGTCCGAGCCACTGATTCCAGTCTATTGTTGTTTCATCACCGGGTTTTGGATTACCGTTCTTATCAAGGTGCCTTATCCATGCGCCATCAGCGGTATTCCTGTTTGTAGTTGTCTCAACAAGAGTGATTTTGCCAAGAATGTCTTTCTTAATAATTTCCCTGGCCTGCTGGAAGATAACACTTTGTGTAATCTGATGCCCAAGCTGGTATGTCACCTTGCTGTTGCGCACCGTCTCATAAAGCGGTATAATCTGCTCTTCGGAGTGAGCAGGAGCCTTTTCACAGTAAATATGCTTTCCTGCCTGTGCCGCAGCAATTGATATAGGAGCATGATGATGGTCCGGAGTTGCGATCATAACAGCATCAATATCCTTGTCATCAAGCATTTCCTGGTAAGTCCTGTATCTTTTAACAGGAAGTGCAGAAGGAGCAGCGCCGCCTGCACGCACTGTATTCCGTGCAGTTGCAAGTCCATTTTCGGCATGAAGGTCAAAGACATCACATATACCTGTTATAGCAACATTAAGGTCTTCCTGGGCCAGCCAGTCTGCCATATTGTTGTTCTTAGTCCTTGCTTCAACATCATTGGGGTGCATAAAACCAAGTCCGTTGGCATGCGATACTGCACGGCTGCCATAACCTATTATACCTACTCTTATAAGGTCATTTTTCGAGCCCTTTGAACTTTTCACAATAGTCGGGAGAGGAAGATTGTCAAGTCCGAGTTCTTTGACAAGTCTTGCTTTCTTCTCCTGATCGTATGAATACTTCTTGATAAGTTCATAGGCAAAAACGCCGAGAACAGGTACACCAACAAGTGCCTTAAGCAGGGTTCTGCGTTTAATGCCTCCCTGGCTGTTTTCCATTTTGTTTTCTGAATTATCTGTAGTTGCCATGTTTTCAATATTTTCCTGTAAATGATTTATTTGTTTTTCCTTCCTGCCAGCAGCATGTCAATCCCTGCGAAATATCCCGAAGGGAATATAGCCAAAACAACAAGAGCCATTGATTCAATGAGTGTTTTACTGACAATAAGATAGCTTCCTTCTGAAGGAAGAGTATATTCAAGACCAATAAAAGGAGGATTATTCAGGTAATATACAAGGAGCAATGCTGCACCTGATATTGAAGCAATCCGTGTAAATAGTCCCAGGATCAGGCCCAGACCTATCAGGATCAATCCCCAGGTATTAAGGAAATCAACAATATTTAGAACTGACTGATTTGCAATTATCCATGATGAAAATCCTTCAAGTATCCATTTTGATTCCTTCAGAAAACTGGCGGCTGACCAGTTAGGTATTAACAATTTGGCAAATCCTTCATATAGTATATGCCAGCCTATTAAAATTCTTAATGCCACCAGGACAAACTTTTCTGCCACAGTGTACTTTGCAAGATCTTTCATTTTCAGGTTATTAATGATGGAATGTCGTTTATTTTTTTAAAACAGATAAAAATAATAAGATAAAAATCAAAAACAAAAGAAATATCATCGGACAGTGGCTATTTAACATTATTTAAAATCCTTCAAAATATGGATACCGGTATACAATTAATAACAAATGATATATCTTTAACGACATGTAGACCATTTGAAAATAATAAACTTTGCAGATAATGAAGAAGCATATTTTAGTTCTGACAGCCTGTCTTTTTTTAATAGTTACAGAACTTGCTGCCCAGAAACAGTATAAACCCGACTGGGAATCTCTTGACAGCCATAAAATGCCGTCGTGGTATGATGATGCAAAGATCGGACTGAGCATGCACTGGGGAGTTTATTCAGTGCCCGGCTGGGCGCCACGTGAAAACGGGATTTCTTATGCTGAGTGGTATGGATACAGGATGCATGAAAAGGGGAATCCCACTGTCGATTATCACAAGGAAAACTTTGGAGAGAAGTTTACTTATGATGATTTCATCCCGATGTGGAAAGCAGAATCATTCGATCCGTATGAATGGGCGAAATTCGCGAAGAAGATGGGAGCAAAATACTACTTTATTACATCTAAGCATCATGATGGCTTTTGCCTCTGGCCCTCGAAATATACCGACAGAAATGCAATGGCAATGGGACCGAAAAAAGACCTTCTTGGTGAATTTTTTAAAGCAGGAAGAAAAGAAGGCCTTAAAGTGGGTTTCTATTATTCACTATATGAGTGGTATAATCCTCTTTACACTGGAAAGGAAATACCTTATGCCGGCCTGAAGAAAGTAAAAAATTACGTTGACGACTTTATGATTCCACAGATTAAGGAGCTTATTGACCTTTACCATCCTGATTTTATCTATTTCGATGGCGAATGGGACTATCCGGAATCATTCTGGAAAATGCGTGAAGTTGTTGCATATTACTATAATGAAGCTGAGAAACGAGGACAGGAAGTATTTGTAAATGACAGGTTTGGCAAGGATGAAAGGGGAAAACACGGGGACCTGTATAATGTTGAATATGAATACGATAAGGGCGCTGAGGGCCTGCTTACCCACAAATGGTCATACTGGCAGGGCATTGCAAAAACATTCGGATACAACAACGACACTGACAGGGAAGATGTTCTGTCGCCAAAAAAATTCATTGACAAGGTTATTATCGGGGTCAGCAACAATGGAAATTTCGATATTAATGTTGGACCAACAGCTGCAGGCAAAATACCTGAATATGAACAATATCCACTCCTTCAACTGGGTGAGTGGCTTAATGTGAACGGGGAGGCCATTTATAATACCCGTCCATGGAAGATACAGCACGAAGGAGACGCATATTTCACATCAGCAGGCAATTATGTCTATGCAATCTTTCTTAACTGGCAGGGTGAACAATTCAGGATAAAATCTCTTAAACCCCTTCCGGGATCAGAAATTACAATGCTTGGAGTACCGGGAAGCCTTAAATGGACCTGGAATGAGACTGATGGCCTGACTATTGTATATCCACGGCAGAAAGCTAGACCAACAAGCTGCAGTTATGCCTGGGCATTTAAAATTAAAGTAAGGTAACAATTATTAAAATGAAGAGAATCAATATTTTAACTGTTATTTTATTAACAACAGCAATAATCCCTGCATTATCTCAGACAGTGTATCAGGCAGGAACAGCTGTTGTTTCAATAGAACCTGACGAGACATTACTATCACTCCACCTTGGAGGCTATGGTGCTCCCCGTGACGGACGTTTTACCTTACAATGGCGTGAGCTTGATAAACTTCCTGCTGCTGATGCATTTAATGATTTATCATACAAAACTGATGCAAAAGGGAAAATCATTATCAGAGATCGCAGGGGCAAATCCTGGTCAGTGAATGGAAGTGATGATTTCCAAGGAATTATCTCTGTAGCAGTAAATAAAGGCAGGATATATGTTCTTGATAATGATGGTACCTTATACTGGAGCACAGCATCAGTGAGTGATCCTAAATGGCTTAAAATGGCGTACCGAAACGGAGAAACAATTAAGGAAGAAATTGTGCGGATTGCCATAATAAACGATCGTTTATACGGAGCAGACAAAGACAATAAAAAGTACATTGCTGAGAACAGGTCGGAAGGAAACCTTACGGCCAGGGCTCTTGCAATCAGAGAAGAAAAGACGACTGTACTTATTATTAATATAGATGTATGTGGTCTCGATGACGAATTTACCGGACCTGTCAAGGAGGAAATTTTCAGGAAGACAGGCATTCCTTCTTCAGCAATCTTCATAAACTCATCACATACACATTTTGCACCCGTTTCGCAGAACTGGCTTACATGGCAGGAAGCCAACCAGAGACCTGACAGCATATATCTTAATAAGATCATACGCAACGGCCTTGTTAAAGCTTCTGCTGAAGCAGTTGCTTCAATAAAACCGGCTGAATTGTGGTTTGGAAGGGGTAAAACAGATATCGGATATAACAGGAGCCTCAAGGATCATCCTGAGCTCTATGACAGCGCCGTTGATGTTCTGAAAATTCATTATACCGGCAACAATACTGAAAGTTATCTCTTTATTGCAGCATGCCATCCTGTATTCAGCACTGCCGGAACATTGCACTATACAATAAGCGCAAATTACCCAGGCGTGGCCAGAAGCCTTGTTGAAAGAAGGACAAATACAACAAATTCATTGTTTTTACAGGGCACTGCCGGTGATATCAATCCCAGGGACAACGGAGAAAACATTTCAGGTGAGAAGCTTGCAAATGAAGTTATTGCAGTGCTCGGCAGACCGATGGAAATAATCTCAGGACCGATAAGCTGCTTTCTTGATACTGTTAATATTCCTGTTCAACCCTGGTCAAAACAGGAAATTACAGCACTGAAAGAATCGAACCTTCCGAAAAAGGGCGATGTGTACGCTGAAAAGAATGTTAAGTGGAGCGACCTGATGCTCAGATACTATGAAGATGGTATAATGCCTTCCACCCTTCCGGTTTATGTTCATACAATAAATATAGGCAACTGGAAGCTTGTCGGTTTTTCAAGGGAAACCACTACCCAATATGGATTCGGTGTCAAGGATCTGTGGCCGGGAAAAATGGTTTCGGTTGCCGGTTATACCAATGATGTATCAAGTTACCTGCCAACATCAAAACACCTTGAACTCAAAAACTATGAAGGATATGATTCATTTTTCTGGTATGGTTCTCCTGCCGTATTTCCAATGAATGTATATGATATTATATTGAATGACATTAAAGAAAAGGCAAGGTAAAACCGACACACATATATCAGAATATGAACAACTTAATCCGAAGAGTACATTCTTTTGCAACAAGTCCGATAATAATAATAGGAGCTCTCTTTTTTGTTTTCGGTTTTATCACATGGATCAGTGCAGTACTTGTTCCCTACCTGAAAATTGCATGTGAGCTTAATAATTTTCAGTCATACCTTGTAGCCTTCTCCTTCTATATCGCCTATTTCTTCATGTCGGTACCTTCAGGCTGGCTGCTTGAGTACACAGGTTATAAGAAGGGCATGACTCTGGGCCTTGGTGCCATGGCCCTTGGTTCACTTGTCTTTGTTCCTGCAGCGCTTACAAGAACTTACGGGCTTTTCCTGACAGGTCTTTTTATTCAGGGTGCAGGTATGGCTCTGCTTCAGACTGCTTCCAATCCGTATGTGACTATTATCGGCCCTATTGAGAGTGCAGCAAAAAGGATTAGCATAATGGGTATATGCAATGGCGTTGCAGGAGTATTGGCGCCTGCAATACTCGGATTCGTAGCACTGCAGGGTGCAGATGAACTTGTTGAGAAAATCGCAACTCTTACTGTTGATCAGAAGAATGCTGAGCTCAACATTTTAGCATCAAGGGTAATTACACCATATATTCTTATAACTGTCTCACTGATTCTTCTGGCAGTTTTTCTATATTTCTCCAATCTGCCGGATATCAACGCAGAGGAAGAGAATTCTTCATCCGATCCCGAAGCGCTGAGCAGGTCAAGCATTTTCCAGTTTCCCCACCTTCTTCTTGGAGTGCTCGCAATCTTTCTTTATACAGGAGTGGAGGTTATTGCAGGAAATACAATAATTAGCTATGGTGTCTACCTCAATATTCCCATTTCAACAGCAAAGTTCTTTTCATCTTTCACGATTTTTGCTATGCTTATCGGGTATGTTATCGGCATAATAATAATACCCAGGTACATAACACAGAGGACTGCTCTCATTATTTCATCAGTGCTTGGTATATCCTTTGCGTTAACAGCATTGATTACATCAGGATTCACCTCAGTCATGTTCATTGCTTTGCTTGGCCTGGCTAATTCCCTTATGTGGCCCTCAATATGGCCGCTTGCAATAGCCAGACTTGGCCGCTTTACAAAAAGCGGATCAGCAATGATGGTCATGGCTATTTCGGGAGCTGCAATTATACCTTTAATATATGGCAGGATAGCAGATATCGGTAGTGCAAAGATGGCCTACTGGATAGTTCTTCCTATCTATCTTTACATCCTCTTTTATGCCCTGAAGGGACACAGGATACGCCTGAAGTAAAAGACACTACAGTATAATATGATGATTTACAGGGAGTCAGCCCAGGTTGGGCACGACTTCTAGTAATCAGTTACAGCCTTCTGTATCTTTATTATTGCCTCAGCATATTTTTCCATATCCGATTTTGGTCCGAGCATACCATGCTGCAGTATCCATACAGCCTCGTCATAACAGGCTTTTTCAGTTACCGGACAATGCACCTTTGTATAATCAACATGCTCGGGTATTGCATGGCACATAAAATTCTTTTTCTGAAACAGTGGCTGTTTATATAAGGGCTGAGGATAGCCCATAAAACACGGAACTCCCTCGGCTGCAAGCATTTTAGCAAACTCAGCCTTGGGAAGATTATTGAAATGAGATTTATCGTAACGGAAGATGTATATGTGGTAACTGTGTATTGTTTCTCCCCTGCCCCTTGCAAGTGGTCTTATGCCTTTTATCCCTGAAAGAAGCTTATTCAGGTAGGTTCCGTTTTCATGCCTTCGTGCAGTCTGCTCTGCAAGTCTTTTCATCTGGGTTGACAGAATTGCAACCTGTAGCTGGGTAATCCTGTAATTGCATCCAAGGTAATGATGCTCATACCATTGTCCGTCCTTTACACGACCAACATTCCTGAGGGAGTTCATCATATCATAGAGCTTCTCATCATTCGTTAT
>CAZEYY010000044.1:6804-15691 GCA_964516485.1 uncultured Rikenellaceae bacterium | reverse complement strand
CTGACGGGACCTCTCTTACACTGTTGTTATCCGCGATACGGATTACATCGCCGGCAAGGGTGGAATAGATCACGCTTGCCTTTTCAAACCTGGCTGTAAAACCTGCATTGAAAGGGTAAGCCTTATGGTATGTGAATCCTCCATCGATCTTTACTGTAAGGTCCTTATCCTTATATTTCCAAATAGCGCTCACATAATCGTGACTGCTGTATTCACCCGGCAGGCATGTTGAATTTATTGATTCCGGCTTACCTGTAACAGAGGCTGCATAATCAATATCATGAATCACAAGGTCAAAGAGAGCTCCGCCTGACAGGTCCCTAACATTCTTCTCCATCCACTGTCCCCAGCCTGGCAAACCACAGAATCTTGAGAAAGTAAGGAACTTCAGTTCGCCAAATTCTCTACTTTCAATCCATCTTTTCAACTGCATATAAGGCGCCATGAAACGTACAACATGGCCAACCATAAGGAGCTTTTTAGCTGATCCGGCAATGCTTATCAATTCAGCAGCTTCAGAAAGGCTCAGGCAGAAAGGTTTTTCAATGAAAACACTTTTATTATTCAGCAAAGCCTTGCGTGCCAATTCAAAATGAGTATTGACATGAGTGCAGATAATAACTGCATCAAGGTCTTCCGACTTAAGACAAACATCAAGATCAGTATAACGTCCGGCATTGGTAATACTGCTCTCTGATACTGAGCCTGTTGCAATATTCCCCATGCCTGAACCAAGGTTTCTGTCAATTACAGATAAATCGCGTTCAATAATAGCCGATAACTGTAAACCTTTTATTTTAAGAATATTAATAGCATGAGTCATGCCCATAAAACCAAAACCCACAACTGCTGTCTTTTTCATTTCAAAATATTTCTTCAGTTTGCGAATAAAAGTACTCACTTTTCGGATTATTTTTAACATAATTTTAACCACATAAAATGGAAATTTTATAAACAGTCTTTTTATTTTCGGTATGTCATTAAGAATAAATAAATAACAGTATATGGATATTGTAATTGAGAATCTCACAAAGAGGTACGGGCCACAAAAAGCCGTCGACAATATCTCGATGAAGGTAGCTACAGGCGAGATATTGGGCTTTCTCGGACCTAACGGCGCCGGGAAGACAACAACTATGAAGATGATAACAAATTATATTGCTCCTGATGAGGGCAATATCTTCATCGGAGGGAAACCGGTCACGGAAAATCCTCACGAGATAAGGAAGCACATTGGCTACCTTTCGGAAAACAATCCTCTTTACCAGGACATGCCTGTTATTGATTACCTTTCATTCTGTGCTGAAATACAGGGAGTTGAAAAAAGCAAAATTCCATTCAGGGTTATTGAAATGATAAAACTGACCGGTCTCAACCGCGAAAAGCACAAGAAAATTGGTGAATTGTCTAAGGGATACCAGCAGAGAGTCGGCCTTGCCCAGGCAATAATCCACAATCCGAAAATACTAATACTCGATGAGCCTACATCAGGTCTTGATCCTAACCAGATAGTTGAGATAAGGAAGCTTATCAGGGAGCTAGGCCGCGAAAAAACAGTGATACTCAGCACACATATACTCCCTGAGGTGGAAGCTACCTGCGACCGGATATTTATAATCAACAAGGGGAAAATTGTTGCTGACGGCACTGCGGATTCACTCAGGAAGCAGGCCCGGGGATCGGAAATACTCAGAGTAAGTATTGAGGATGGTCAACCCGATCAGATTTACAAGGCATTGCAAACAGTAAGATCAGTTTCGGTTGTGGAATTCGCTGACCGGAACTTAAACAAGTTCGATATTCATTGCAGCGCCGGTGATGTCAAAAGGGAGATCTTCAGACTCTGTGTTGAAAAGCAATGGGTACTTACCGAACTTACTCCTTACGAAACTAAGCTTGAGGATATCTTCAGGGATCTTACAATGAATTAAGCACTTACAACAATGAAAACGATCTGGCTGATAACAAAAAGAGAGTTGAATTCATTCTTCGATTCACTCACGGCATATATAATGATAGTACTATTCCTTGGCTTCAGCGGTTTCTTCACCTGGATCTCAGGATCGGATATTTTCCTGATAGGTCAGGCAAGCCTGAGGTCATTCTTTGCTATTGCATACTGGACACTTTTCTTCTTCATCCCGGCTCTGACAATGAGATTGATTGCAGAGGAAAAAAAGACAGGAACAATTGAGATTCTGCTCACAAAAGCAGTAACTGACAGGCAGGTAATCCTTGGCAAATACCTTGCCACGCTTATTCTTATTTCAATTGCACTGGCCTTCACGATTCCTTATGTCGTAACAGTATCAAGATTAGGAAACCTCGATGCCGGAGGAGTACTATGCGGATACCTGGCTCTTCTGCTTATGAGTGCAGCGTACAGCAGCATAGGATTATTAACAAGCAGTATCACAAACAACCAGATAGTTGCTTTCCTTTCAGCTCTGTTCATCGGACTATTCTTTCATATTATATTCGAGATCATCGCAAGCGGAATGTCAGGACTGGCAGGACAGATTATAAATTCTTTAAGCGTCACATATCACTTTGAAAGCCTCTCAAGAGGAGTTGTGGATTCAAAGGACCTGGTCTACTTCGGATCAATAATCTTTATGGGATTATTCCTGACAGAAGTGTCACTGGCGAAAAGGAATGGGTATAAGTAAAGGCGGAAGGCGGAAGGCGGAAGGCGGAAGGAGGAAGGGCGGAAGGGGGAAAGCAGAAGGAAGAAGAATAAAAAGGTTACAAAAGAAAAACGATAAAAATAAAAACATTCACAATGATAAAGACGGCAAAAATATCGACGACAATACTGATTGTTGTGCTTATTATAGTCGTGATCAATATTTTATCCGACAGTTATAATTTCAGGATTGACCTGACAGAGGACAAGGAATACACTCTCAGCAAGGCAACCGGTAATATCCTTAAGGAACTGGAGAAACCTGTCACAATAACAGCTTATTTTTCAGAGGATCTCCCGCCAAATATCGGGAATATATCAGGCAATCTCAGGGATATGCTGATTGAGTACAACAACAAGTCCGACGGAATGGTTGTGTACAAGTTTGTAAATCCCAATGAAAATGAGGAAAGTGAAAAGGAGGCCGTTAGTGCAGGCATTCAGCCGCTTATGATTAATGTTCGTGAGAAGGATCAGATAAAACAACAGAAAGCCTTCCTCGGGGCTGTTGTTTCAATGGGTGAAGAAAAGGAAATCATTCCTTTCCTTCAGCCGGGAACTGCAATGGAATATGCATTGTCAACAGCAATAAAAAAGCTCTCCGTGACAAACAAGCCGGCAGTTGCCTTTGTACAGGGGCATGGCGAGCCTGCTCTGAATGAAATACAACAGGTTTACAGCGACCTGAGCATCTTATATGACGTTCAGGCTCTGACACTTACCGATACTACAGTTATACCTGATAATATCAAAACCCTTGCTTTGCTCAGACCTCAGGATTCTATTCCCGAAAATCAGTTGGCAATATTTGATGCATTCCTTGCCAGGGGCGGCAATCTGCTCCTTGCAATGAACAGGGTTGAAGGTAATTTCCAGAATGCCACAGGAATGGCAAAAAACACTGGTCTTGAAAACTGGCTTCTAAGAAAGGGTATTACTATTTCAGACAACTTTATTATTGATGCAAACTGCGGTGCAGTAACGTTACAGCAGCAACAGGGCAACTTCACAATGCAATCGCAGGTCAGCTTTCCTTATCTTCCTGTCATAAGCAAGTTCTCGGAAAATCCAGTAACAAAGGGGCTCGAATCAGTCACAATGCAGTTTGCCAGCCCCATCACATATTCAGGTGACACAACAATTAAATTCACACCAATTGCTTTCAGCTCCGACAAATCCGGGAGCATAAGTACACCTCTGTATTTCGATATCCAGAAACAATGGCAGCTCTCTGACTTCCCGATGTCAAACCTCGTTGTAGGTGCTGTTCTCGAAGGCAGGATCAGCGGAAATGCATCATCAAGAATTGTCATTTTCTCCGACGGGGATTTTGCCGTAGGAGGAAATCAGAGGGGCATGCAGCTCCCTCCCGACAATGTGAACCTGATGGTCAATTCAATCGACTGGCTGTCCGATGCCACGGGTCTTATTGAACTCAGAACAAAAGGAATTACATCAAGGCCTATTAAAGAAATGGAAGACTCAACAAAAACATTTGTCAAGTGGCTTAATTTCTTACTGCCAATAATCCTTATAGTCGTATACGGACTCTTCAGGATACAGATGAATCATTCAAAACGTGTAAAAAGAATGGAGGTGAGCTATGAGTAACAGATTTGACAATAAGCGCCTGCTCTATATACTTGGAGGATTGATAGTTATACTTGCATTTACTGTATTGATCAAACTTCCTGATGAAAGATCGACACTGAAAGAAAAGATAGTTGATTTTGACAGCACTGAAGTATCCAGGATAATTCTAAATCCGCGCAGCACTTATGGAAAGCCTTTTGAATTCATTAAGAAGGATGGAGAATGGTTTGTAAAGCAGGAAGCAGTGGAATCAGCCGCTAAAAAATATGAAACTGACAATATTATTCTGGAGCTGCTCTCTGTGAAACCACAGAACATGGTTTCAAAAAACAAAGCTAAATGGGCTGAATATGAGGTTTCTGACAGTACAGGGACAAGAATCAGGTTCATGAACAAAAAAGGCAAGGTCCTGTCAGACCTTGTTGTTGGAAAATTTACCTATAAACAGTCAGGAAACCAGATGAACATGTACGGCAGGGGAAACATACAGGGAACATCATACATAAGGGTAACAGGCGAAGATGAAGTATACGGAGTTGAAGGTTTCCTGGCACTGTCATTCAACAGGGACTTTAACGACTGGCGCGACAATACCTTTCTTTCAATCAGTACAGGTGATATCACAAACATTAAATTCACATACCCTGCCGACAGCAGCTTTATACTCAGCAAGAAGGATGGAAAATGGTTTACTGATCTTGCTCCTGCTGATTCTGCAGGTGTTGCAAACTATCTTTCAACACTCGGAAACTTAAACGGACAGGAGTTCAATGACAGCTTTAGACCTGCCTCTAACCCTGATTATCAGATGTTTATCGAAGGCAATAACCTGCTTAACATTTCAGTAAAATGCTACAGGCAGCCTGATGGCAGTCTTGTCCTGAACAGCAGCCTTAATCCTGATACTTATTTCAACAGCAGTCCGGAAGGGATTTTTGAAAAAATATTCATACAGCGGAAAAAGTTCATTTAAACTTATCTGCTGAAATATTCGGCTAATGCGTTCACAAGGCCGGCTCCCATTTTTTGCCATTCCATGGCAGAAGGCATCATACCCTGTCCCTTCAGCCAGTTGGCATTCAATTCATAGGTAAAAGCTTCTATCCCATAGCGTAGCAAAATACCATTTTCAATTGTGGATACAGAAGGCTGATTAGCATCTCTCCACTGGTATCTGAAATCCTCGGAAAACAATCCCTTTTCCCTCATAAGTTTTTCAAGCTGCTGCATATCGTTCCTGAATTTCACATCACCTTTATCCCTCACTGCCAGATGAATATCACCTTTATCATCATTATGTAAGTCGATAACAAGAGAAGGCTTATGCCCGTTGGCAATCAGGTCTTTCAGAAGACTGTCGAGCGCATAATTTTCAGGACAGAGTAAAGGATCAAAATCTTTATCCCATCCCCTGTTGAGATCCATTCCCGAAGGAGTGAACCTGGTCATTCCCCTTGCAACCCCGTCCTTCCCGGCCATGGGTATCAGGTAAAAGCACAGATCTTTCAACCTGTTATCTGACCTTGCTTTTATCAGCTCATTTATAAAGCCTTCCAGAACCCAGTTCCCTCCGGGTTCCCAGGGATGCGCCCTTGCCCGTATTACAACAGTGAATTTTGCATTCACATCCCCTGAACGAATGAATTCTATTCTCCTGCCTTCCGTAGTTTTTCCTGCAGTAATGATCTCGATACCTTTCCTGCCCTGAATTTCTGCAAGCATTGAGTTCAGGTTTTTAAGTGAATATACCGGCAACCTTGCGAGGTAAACCTCTGCTCCTTTCATTGTGAAATCGAGGTACAGCTCCTTTCCCCTGCGCGTCCTTGTGGCTAATGGAATCCATTCACAGTAGTCATAAGAAAGATAGCAGGGTATTCCTTTCGGATAATTCCACCAGTCAGATGCCGGCTTCCCATTATATATGTCAGGCAGCATTTTTTCAATAGTAAGCCTGATGTGTGTACCCGGTTCTGCAATTATCCTGAAATTCCAGTGATCTGTCTGCCTGTTAAGAGTAGTACTTTGATAATCAGGCAGAAGTGAAATTCTGAGTAAGGTGTCATTTCTGATTTCCCAAAGTAAAGGCGAACCATTCTCATAGAAATAATCAATGAATCTTATCCTTAATTTTTCAGTTTCCTTTCCGAAAATATTGTTATACAGCAGAATGAACAGAAGAAAAATCAGTATTGCAGTTTTTCTTACGGAAAATTTCATGACTATTTTATAAGTTCATTTATATCTGCTTTATCTCCATTCCGGGTATAAATTATTCTCAATTTATCCCCTGCTCCTGATTTGCTGTACAAAGTTCTTATGATTTCCATATCATCCTTAATACCTGCTGAATTATCCACTTTACCCATTGAGCCGACAGGATTGACTATAGTCAGTTTTCGCGGTGCTAGTGTTCCTGCAAGGTCAGGAAGGTCATAAACAGCAAGAGCTGCAGCCACAGCGGACGAAATAAAGGAAGCTTTGTAAAAACGGTTTACTACCAGGCTTTTATATGAAGCCAGAGGTTCAATCAGGATCAACCTGCTGATTGAACTGCTGAATGCAGCAGAGTGCAACATTACAGGCGCCATTTCCATCCTGGCTATTCCCCATATTTCCGAAACATTTTTATCTTTTTTCAGAATATTGACCAGTCTGATTACATCTGCAGCCCTTATCCCCAGAATGCTTCTCCCGATAACAATAGAACAATACCAGAGATTATGAGATTCACCATCAATATATGCATCTCCCTTAAACTGGCCGTTGCCAGTTTCTCCAATTCCTATCAGATCCGGAGCCAGTACAGTAAAGCCCTGCAAGGCAAGCATTTCCAATTCCCCGCCTTCTTTTGCCTCTGCACCCTTGCCTGCAGGGTGAAGATAAATCATGGCCTTCCCGTTCGGCTTGGAAGGAACAAAAAGAAGATAGGGTATAACATAATCGCCTTCGCCCTTTATGAAATATTTTTCCAGACTGTATCCTGTTTTCCTTGTCCGGCCAGAGAATACCGGATATTCATTATCAGCCGGTTCAACATAGCCGGAAAGTCTTTTTGCTTCTCCTCTCAAAATTCCCTGATCTGAATCATTCCTGTCTGAGAATGATTTTACTTTGAGAATATTCGCTTCAAAATCTTTCTTATTCAGGCTGAAAACAGTCTCGCCCTTCAGGGAAACTGAGACCTGTCCTGATTCTGTAACCATCATCTCCTCTTTTGACAGTAGTTCCACAATTCTGTCAGCGGGGTCACCCGGATTATTAAGATGTTTCTGGAAGAAGGCATACATAGCTTCCCTGTTCCTTTTTGTTGTGGCATGTGAAGTATCATCTTCAGCTCTTCCGAAATTATCAGCCTTTCCGTAGGCCTTGTAAGCACGCGAAACCTCAGCCTCCGCTTCCCTGGCACCCTGAATATTGAATATATCACGGGTTGTAGTGATCATAAGTGTTGGCTTAGGGGCCCTGACTGTAAGAAGATCTGGCAGATCAAGACCTTTTGAAATAAATCGGGGGAAGTTCTGCTCAGCATCCTGGTTTCCCATTGTCTGCAGAAGTCTTTCAAAGGTAGTGATATAACATTCCGGGGCAGAGGCATAGATCCTGTCATCGAAGGCCGCAATATATGACGATTGTGTTCCTCCGCCCGAGCGGCCGGTAATACCGATTCTTGCAGGATCTACTTCCCTGCGTGTGAGAAGGTAGTCAACTGCTCTTATACCATCCCAGATCATATACCGTGCCTGTGAGCTGCCGGCTATGAATGCCTGGTTACCAGGGTAGGAATGTTCTTTTGTAGGACCACCGGCAGAAGATTTTCCGGTTTGCTGATCATAATATTCCAGCCTTTCACCCTGACCTACAGGATCGAAGGCAAAAACTATGAAACCTTTAAGAACCAGATTAAGTATAACATACTGGTATACAGAACTTCTGTACCCCTCCTCAGAATGACCGCTGCAATAAATAACAGCCGGGGACTTGGTCTTTTTTGGAAGGTTTACTGGTATATAAAGTGAGGAAGTGACATAGAAACCGGGCTGTGATTCAAAGATTATGTGTTCAACACGGTACTGTTCCTTAACAATTGTCTTTGTGATCCGGGCATTCAAAGGAGTCTTTTCAGGGAAAGGTCCTGTTATACTGAATAATGTATTCCGGATATAGTCCTGCCGTGCTTTCCATTGCTCAGCAGAGCTTATGTTGTTTACTTCTTCTTTTCTCTTTTCAAGAATACTGACAGCCTGATCAGCAAGATGATGATATAGAGAATTTGGAGCATCGCTGTACTGCATCCAGGTATTCCTGATGACATCAGATTCATCCTGCGAGAATAAATCAGTAAATGAAAATACAGGAAGCAGAATAAAGAGTATTGTTAATTTATTAACAGTAAGTTTCATAAGTAAGTTTCATAAGTATGTTTCTATTTCTTTTTCTCTTTTCCCCTGAAAATCTTTTCATAGAGTATCGCGGAATCAGGATGCCCGGAAAAAATATCCGTTCCTGGTTTATTAACAAGTCCTGTATACTGATAGATAAAGATCTTGTCGACATAGGGAGAAACGGCTTCAAGCTGGGCAACAACTCTTTCCCATGGAGCAGGAAGCA
>CAZEYY010000044.1:1886-6704 GCA_964516485.1 uncultured Rikenellaceae bacterium | reverse complement strand
TAGGGAGAAACGGCTTCAAGCTGGGCAACAACTCTTTCCCATGGAGCAGGAAGCAAGGCACTCTTATATGTCTCACCCTCAAAGCGGAAAAACTCAACATCAGCCCATAGCCTGGCCCTTCCGGCCTTTTCATGAGCTCTGAAAAGATTCTTGAAGAAACCGGCGCTTTCCTCAACTTTTGTTTTATTCACACCTATCTCATCCTGGTAAGCTATGAAGCTGACATCAAGCTTTTCAAGCTGTTTAACAAACTCATCATCAGCCTTTACAAGACGGGTTCCATAAGGAGCTATGAGTGTTTTTGCAGCAGGTGTAAGCCGGCGGGCCTCCATGGAGCATGAATTTACATAGGAAATAAAAAAGTCACGGTAGTGGCCGTCCACTGCCGTCTCGTTAGGAAAATACCATCCGTAAAAACTTGGATGATGCGAATACTTTTCTGCCACCTCATTCATGGCTCTTACCCTGAGTGAATGAACCTCCTTGTCTTTCATCATGATGTCAACATTTGTCCATTCCCCAAAGAAGTCATTGCTTATGAAGAAGTTAACACCATATTTGTCAGCTGCCGACAATACAGTTTCCAGTGGATCTTCACAGGCAAGCTGATGTTTTGGCAGCAGAACGGAAGGATAAAATGTCTTTCCGTATACTGCAACATCAAGAAGTACAAGATATTTGATACCGGCTTCAGATATTTCCTTCACCTTCCTGTCCCACTGATCACATGTAAAATCGCGAAGTGTCGAATCCCAGTACTTGCCCTCTACAATGCTGTGATGCTGAAATTCAAACCAGCTGCCTTCAACAGGTTTGATGTTTTTATTACCATATAATTCATTCATGAAATTATTAGGTAGTAATGAGCCTGCATAACTCAGGCCCAGAAGGTTAATAAAGGATCGTCTGTGCATGGTATTGTAATTTATCGGTAACTAAAGATAAATAAAAAATTTTATGCTCTGGACTGAAGAAAATGCAAAGGTAAATTTGATATATTTACGTCAACCGATCAAACTGACATGAAACAATACACTATTGCACAGATAATCATAATCTTACTTGCATCCTGTGCATGCAGCAATCCATCTTCAAATGACAAAATGCTCAGGAAAGAATATGTTCTCAGACTTGACACTGGAGCTGATAATCCGAGAAACAGCGAGGGAGATTTCATTACGCTGAAAAATGGCAGAATTCTTTTCATATATAGCCATTATACAGGAAATTCCGCTGATGATCATGCAAATGCATTTCTTGCAGGAAGATACTCAGATGACAATGGGAAAACATGGACACCTGAAGACACAAGAATTATTGAACAGGAAGGAATAATGAACGTAATGTCAGTTTCCCTGCTCCGCCTGCAAAACGGGAATATCGGATTTTTTTACCTCAGGAAAAATTCTGACAGCGACTGTATTCCTATGCTGCGGATATCATCTGATGAGGCTGTTACGTGGAATGATCCAATACGTTGTATTAAAAAAGACGGATATTTCGTACTTAACAACAGCAGGGTTATTCAGCTGAAGGGCGGCAGGCTTCTCTTTTCAGTAGCACTGCACAAAAGTCCCGGCGATACGGTGTTTGCTTCAATTGGAAGGATATGGAGCTACTATTCCGATGATAACGGCAATACATGGGAAGAGAGCATGGAGGTGTCAAATCCTGATTCAACAGTACTTCAGGAACCAGGTCTTATTGAATTGAAAAATGGTGATATAATGATGTATATGAGGACAATGTCCGGAGTACAGTTCATTTCATACTCAAAAGACCAGGGACAAACATGGAGCCGTGCAGAAAAAAGCAATATAGTTTCTCCCTGCTCTCCTGCCTCAATAACAAGGATTCCCGATACAGGCAAACTTCTTCTTGTATGGAATGAAAACGGAACTGACCAGAAACGCACACCACTTAATATTGCTGTATCGGAGGATGAAGGCAGGACATGGATAAATAAAAAGATAATTGAGGACAATCCAGAAGGTTCATTCTGCTATCCTGCCATTCACTATCTTAAAAAAGAAATACTTATAACATATTTCGACTGGTCGACACGAGGCTCTTCAATAATAAGAATCAGCAACAGCGATCTTTATAATTGATCTAAATTAAAACCGTACAGGCTCTTTTACAACCGAATTATTTAAATTTACCCGTAACATTCATTAATTGACCTTAACAGGCAAAAACAAACAAAAACAACTGTATATAAAACATGAAAACTATTCTGAAAAATTCGCTGGCCATTTTAATATTGTCAGTCATGACAATTACAGGGGCCAAATCGCAAAACCTGGAGGGATACAAATACACAGGTTCCTTTCAGCCTGAAAAAAATCTGGTAACCAACCAGTTCCAGTTTAATGGTTATACAAATCACTGGCATAACATCTTCAATGAAGAAATACGCTATGGCAATCTCTTCAAAATGACCAATCCGAGAATTGACTATACAATTGCCCAGAGCAAGATTGACATGGCGACTGAGTTTGGCATTCCCGGACTGGCCATGCAGGAGGGTTTCATGTATTTTCTTCTCAAGGACCAGTACACTCAGCTTGAACTGCCTTCAGTGCAGAAAATAAATGAAGCTGCTGCAAACGGCAATATTCTTGTAACTGCCGATCCTTCATCAGAAACAGGAAAAGCACTCCTTTCAAAACTGCCTTCAGACTACATCTGGAAAGACAAGCTGAAAAGCTATCAGTTTGGTGCCAGGGACTATACTGAGGTTGATGTTTTTGCTCTCGAAAACAACAACAGGAAAATATATGTTGTTGCATCAGCCGACAAGGCAATGAGGGACAAAACACTGGCTCTGATTGAAAGTACAAAAACAGTTCTTTCAAAGTTCGATATTCACAAGGGCTGGTTTGGAGCCGAAACGCTGCTTAAGAGTGTCACCTGCACACCGGGACATCCTCTTGAAGTTATCGGAAAAGGAATGAATGAAGGTAACAGCTGGTTCACATTTGACGGTTACATGGATTTCCTTACACAGAAGGAAATGGCTGAATGGCTTTCCAAAGTAAATAATCCTGTTGTTGCAGACTTTGGATTCGGACAGATACACGGTCTTGATAATTATGATGGCCTTCAGGTTCAAAGCATGTTCACAAACGACGCTTGGATAAATTATGCTCATGAAAAAGGGGGTTATGCTTTCAGGCAGGTATGGGATCCTTCAGGCGAACTTGACAAATATACCTTTGACGGTTATTTTGCCGCTGCAGGACAGAAGGAACAAATTGACAATGAAAATGTTCCATTTGTATTGACAACAGGCAGCATCTATGGCGGAACAGAAAAATCAATGGTCCTTTTTGTCCCTAAAGGAAACCAGATAACAAAAAAATCTCTTTGGGAAGCAATAATGGACAGACGTGAGGTAGCCGTTTTTGAAGGCGGAATGATGATGGGACCCGCCTTGTACAGAAATGCACTTCAGCTGCTTCTGATCGACAGAGTCTGGCTCGAAGAATACTTCGGCGACAGAATTAACCTCGAAGCCACAACTAAAGGTTATAAACTTGTTCTCAATATCACAAATACCTATCCGAAAGCGGTTAACGGCACTCTTAATATTGTACTTCCTCCCGAACTGAAAATGGAAGAAAATACAAGTGTACAACTTACACTTCCTGCAAACAGTGAGAAAACACTTGAGTTCAACCTCAATCCACAGGCGTCGGCAATGAGAAAAACAAACCCTGTTGTCCTTAACTTCAAATCTGGAGAGCTGAAGAAAAGTACTATGACAATTCTTGATCTTCCAAGGGCTATTTCTGTACAACAGCTTCTCTACGGACATGCTCCGAAGGTAAGCTATCCTGTTGCCATTCATA
Source organism: uncultured Rikenellaceae bacterium (assembly GCA_964516485.1). Lineage (GTDB taxonomy): Bacteria > Bacteroidota > Bacteroidia > Bacteroidales > VadinHA17 > LD21. The sequence goes on along the minus strand of CAZEYY010000044.1, from coordinate 2,850 downwards.
ACTTTACAGACAAGGCATCTTTTCCGGTAAAAGTAGAAGTAAGCGAAAAGAGCAATCCCAGGAAAGTTGTCTATTCTGCATCAAAAACATGCTCGGCTCAAAAAGCTTCCTTTGCAAATCTCTCATTCGATCTTGAAGTACCCGCTGGCAACTATAATGTAAAAGTTACTGCAATGGGCGTTGAGAACATAAGCCAGCTTGGCGTAGGACAGGCAACAGGTAAACCTTACCTCTATGAACTTGACCTGAACAGCGACGGAATAAATGAATACAGAATGGAGAATGACAGTGTTCAGATCACGCTTCTCAGAACCGGAGCAAGGGTAATTGAATATATCGTAAAATCGAAAAACGATAATGTACTCTTCAAACTATGGCCCGAAAAAGCTTCTGATGACAAACGCACATACAGGAAAAGAGGTTATTATCCTTATGGAGGCTTTGAGGATTTCCTTGGACAGGGAAGTATGGAGACACATAAGGTATATGATGCCGAGATCCTTCAGAAAGAAGGTGATTTTGTGAGAGTTAAGATGTCAACCGACTATTACGGCAACAAGCTTGAAAAGATATTCACACTTTATGGCAATTCACCTCTGCTTGAAGTGCAGTTTGCCCTGACTTTCAAAAATCCTGAAGCAAATGTTTTTGGCCCGCAGCCTATCCTTGAACTGGGAGCAAAACACTGGACAGAAGATGTATTCACAATTCCCGAGAAAGACGGAATTCATGAATACAGGATGAAACCTGAAGACTATTTTGGAAGAGCTTTCTTCATGAAAGAAGGATGGAATGCAGGTTATGATGAAAAGGAAAACATCACATTTGTAGGAGCTTTCCCTGTTACAGAACCGCTATTCCTTCACATGTGGATGAATCACCCGAAAAACGGCGAGGCACATTTCTATTATGTTGAATTCCAGCCATGGACGCCAATTTACCAGAAGACAACAATGTATTTCTC
>CAZEYY010000044.1:0-1786 GCA_964516485.1 uncultured Rikenellaceae bacterium | reverse complement strand
ATGTTGAATTCCAGCCATGGACGCCAATTTACCAGAAGACAACAATGTATTTCTCTTATTATCTATGGGGCACAGGCGGAAAATGGCAGAATGGAGTTCAGGAACTGCGTAACAGGAACCTGATATCAGAACAATAAAAGGCAGAAGGCGAAAGGCGAAAGGCGAAAGAAAAAAAGCTAAAGGAAAAAGGGCTTGATGCCATAAGTCGAAAAAAAAATTTAAAAACAAGAACATGAAAAAGATTATAAATAACAATCTGAGGATACTGGCTGTTTTGCTTGTGTCACTGACTCTGTGTATTAACGGACAGGCGCAGAAAGCAAAGGAAAGCGGCCAGCTTAATATAAAATCAATTGAGCTGAACTATCCGATACCGGCAATACCATTTTATCATTTCAGGGCAGAAATTGAATTGCCCCAACAATCAATTATTGAGGTGGAAGCCTCAGTTGACGGTAAGGTATTGCGTGCAACAGACCTCAGGAGGGACTCTGATCATGAAAATATGAGCAGACCTCCGATCTCAGAAAGACCACCATCAGGTTACAGCCTGTCTCAGGATGGCACCCATTACAAGAACTTTAATGTCACTGGCTGGGTAAGATGGGAACCCGGAAAAGACTATACTATAAAGCTTTCCGTGAGACTCAAGAAAAACGTTAAGGCTTCTCCGAACGACACATGGATAAGTGCAACTAAAACTGTGAAAGCACCACAGGGTGCCGCTACATTCAGCAAAGACTGGAAAAGCTATAAGTCGATCATTCTCAGTGAAACAGCCGGCATAAACAGAAGCAAGGAACCTGTTGAAGTTCTTCTTGCTTTCTATCCCGATGAAGCTCAGCAGCTTGCAAGAGATATCCGTGTTGTTGCTGTTGATCCGAAAACACATGAGCTTACAGAGGTACCATCACAGGTCTATGATCAGATGGAATACCTTAAGGAGGATGATCTGGGTGTTGGAAAAGATGGAAAACCGGAACGCGAAGTGCCGCTGTGGCTGCCAACAGTAACAACAAGGGTTGCATTTCTGGCTGATGTTCCTGCTAGAACAAGTAAAGTATTTCTTGTATTCTACAATAATCCGGATGCTATGGTCAAGGTATATTCAACTGACCTTCGTGTTCAGGGCGCAGCGCCGGGACTTCAGATAGACAACAGTGCAATGTCGGTTATTCTTCACCCTAATTCAGGTCACCTCGACCAGGTAACACTTAAGAGTAAACCGGAAGCTCCTCTTTACCACAGACTTGAAACAAATGGTGCTATGCACTGGAATCCTGACATATACGTTCCGCCAAGACCATGGACACATACAGCAGACTGGAAACCTCCAAGAAATGTAAGCAGCGTTGCAGGTTCAGTAATTGCCCGTAGCGATGTCTGGGACGATATGAGGGAAGTTCCTGAGGTTGATGCTGCCGTGCGCTATGAATTCTATCCCGGTATGCCTTATTTTGTAAGTACTACAACAATGAGGATCAAGGAAACAGTTCAGGCCCTGGCTCTGAGAAATTCAGAAATGGTAATAAAGAGAGAACTTATTACTCATGCAGCATGGTATGATGTTGTAAGGGATTCAGTAATTGTTTATGATGTCACACACATGCCTGACCTTACCGACCTTAAGATGGAAGCAGATGTTCCATGGATAATCTTCTTCAACAAGGAAAAAGGCATTGGTTTCGCCGGTATACAGCTTAGCTACTCCAATACAGGACTGGAATCTCCGGTAAGAGTGCTTAATCCTTTCTTCTATATAACTGCTGGCCCATGGATTTACTGG
>CAZEYY010000043.1:0-25540 GCA_964516485.1 uncultured Rikenellaceae bacterium | reverse complement strand
CGTGAGATAGGCTTCCTGTACGGAATGTACAAGCGCCTGAAAGGCGACCATACAGGCGTTCTCACAGGTAAAGGAAGCAACTGGGGCGGCTCACTCGTTCGTCCTGAAGCCACAGGTTTCGGTTGTGTATACTTTGCAAAGGAAATGCTTGCAACAAAAGGTCACACCTTTGAAGGAAAAAGAGTAGCAATAAGCGGCTTCGGAAACGTTGCTTGGGGAGCTGCATTAAAAGCAACCGAACTGGGCGGCAAAGTAGTTACAATCTCTGGTCCTGACGGTTACATCTACGATCCTGATGGCATATCAGGCAAGAAAATTGAATACATGCTCGAACTGAGAGCTTCAAATGAAGATATCGTTAAACCATATTCATACGCTTTTGAAGGTTCTGAATTCCACGGAGGCAAACGTCCATGGGAGGTCAAGGTCGATATCGCACTTCCCTGTGCAACACAGAACGAACTCAATAAGGAAGATGCTGAGAAACTTGTTAAGAATGGTTGTATTTGTGTTTGCGAAGGCGCCAATATGCCAAGCACTCCTGAAGCAATTGAGTTTATTCAGAGGAGCGGGCTTCTGTTTGCTCCCGGTAAGGCAGCAAACGCCGGCGGCGTAGCAACCTCAGGCCTTGAGATGACACAGAACTCCATGAAGCTCCGCTGGAATCGTCAGGAAGTTGACGAACGCCTCCATGAGATCATGTGCAATATCCACAGTCAGTGCATGAAGTACGGCAAGAGAAGCGATGGCTATGTTGACTATGTAAAAGGCGCCAACATTGCCGGCTTCCTGAAAGTTGCTAACTCCATGCTCGATATGGGAGTGATCTGATCCCATTAACATATTCACCTTTTCTCCCCCTCTCTTTTTGAAAAGAGGGGGATTTTTTTTACATTTACCTGTCTCATTTCTCGTGCTATGTCAATTTCACTCAAGCATAAAATTGCCCTGGGTCTTATTCCCCGTATAGGCGATATCAATGCCAGGAAGCTTGTCGCCCACTTCGGCAGTGTTGAAGCTGTATTCAGCGAATCGTACAGGAATGTTCTGAAAATTCCGGGCATAGGTCCGGAAATTGCAAAGTACATCTGCGACAGATCATACATTGCCGCAGCTGAAAAAGAGGCTGAGTATGTCACAAAAAACAATATCAGAACATACTTCTACCTTGACAACGATTATCCTTATCGTCTGAGACAGTGCGATGATTCTCCGGTTGTGTTTTTTTTCAGGGGAAACTGTGATCTTGACTCAAATAAAATAATAAGTGTAGTTGGTACACGTAATGCCACATCAAGAGGCAGGGAACTGTGTGACAAAATAATAGGCGAGCTGGCGCAAAGACATCCGGAGCTTATTATTGTCAGCGGGCTGGCTTACGGCATTGACATTGCTGCACATAAAGCAGCCCTTGCAAACAAGCTTCAGACAATCGGTGTTCTCGGACATGGCCTGGAGACATTGTATCCTTCAATGCATGAATCAACAGCCAGAGCTATTACAGTCTCAGGAGGACTTCTGACCGATTTTGTATCCGATGCTCTCCCAGAACGGAACAACTTCCTGAAGCGCAACAGGATAATTGCCGGGATCTCAGATGCAACACTTGTAGTTGAGTCGGGCGAGAAAGGAGGAGCTCTTGTAACAGCTGATATTGCAGCCTCATATAACCGTGATGTTTTCGCAATACCCGGCAGACCAGGTGATCAATGGTCGGCAGGATGCAACAAACTTATAAAGAACAATAAGGCTGCCCTTATTGAAAATGCTGCAGATATGGAATATTTCCTTGGCTGGGAGTCTGAGAAAAGCAGGCTTCCGGTGCAGCGCTCCCTCTTTGCCGACCTTGATGAAAATGAAAAGTCTGTCTTTGAGCTGATCTCAAAAGAAGGAGAAATGACTATCGATGCCATCTGCCGGATGCTGAACATGCCTGTTCACAAGCTTTCTTCACAGCTTCTTCAGATGGAGCTGAAAGGAATTCTCAAATGCCACCCCGGAAATTTATACAGGATCTGCAGCTGACAGTTCCTCCTTCAGCATTAAAGGTTACAGAGGTTATCTGGTTGCTTGTTGCTTGTTTTTACAGAAACAAAAGACTGTTACTTATTAATTTTATCCCTTATAATAATGTACTTCTGGTATTTTTTTTACTTTTATCCGTCAGAATCATTATATTTTAATATCAATTACTATGAACCAACGTGTTAGCCAGTTCATGGCTACAATCAAGGCAAAGAACCCCGGTGAGAATGAATACCACCAGGCAGTTCAGGAAGTGGCTGAGTCACTCATTCCATTCATTGAAGAGAATCCAAAATACAAACAGGCCAAAATCCTTGAGAGGATTGCGGAACCTGAAAGGACTATAATCTTCAGAGTTCCATGGCTTGACGATAAAGGAGAGATCCAGATCAACAGGGGATTCAGGATTGAAATGAACAGCGCTATAGGGCCTTACAAGGGAGGGCTACGCTTTCACCCTACAGTTAACCTTGGCATACTGAAATTCCTTGCTTTCGAACAGGTGTTCAAAAACAGCCTTACAACACTGCCTATGGGTGGAGGTAAAGGCGGATCAGATTTTGATCCGAAAGGCAAATCAGACAATGAGGTGATGAGATTCTGTCAGAGCTTCATGACAGAGCTCTACAGGCATATTGGAGCTGATACCGATGTCCCGGCAGGAGACATAGGAGTCGGCGGAAGGGAAATAGGATATCTATTCGGTCAGTATAAAAGACTTAAAAACGAGTTTACCGGTGTTCTTACAGGCAAAGGCATTGAATGGGGCGGATCGCTGATAAGACCTGAGGCAACAGGATACGGAGCTACATATTTTGCTGAGGAAATGCTCTCAACACGCGGTGACGGATTTAAAGGCAAAACAATATGTATTTCCGGGTCAGGCAATGTGGCACAGTACGCTGCCGAGAAGGTAACGCAGCTTGGCGGGAAAGTAGTCACCATGTCAGATTCAAACGGTTTCATTTATGATCCTGATGGAATTGATTCCGGCAAGCTCAACTTTGTGATGGAACTGAAAAACGTCAGAAGGGGACGCATTAAGGAATACACCGCGAAATATAAGGCTGAATATCACGAAGGGAAAAGGCCATGGGGAATTAAATGTGATATTGCAATGCCAAATGCCACCCAGAATGAAATTGACGCAGCTGATGCAAAGACTCTAGTGAAAAACGGATGCATCTGCGTTTCCGAGGGAGCCAACATGCCTTCAACACCTGAAGCCGTTGAGGTATTCCTGAATGCAAAAATACTTTATGGTCCGGGTAAAGCCGCTAATGCTGGCGGAGTTGCCACTTCAGGACTAGAGATGACACAGAACTCAATGCGACTGCCCTGGTCAAGAGAAGAGGTTGATGAGCGACTTCACATTATTATGCAGAATATTCATAAGACCTGTGTTAAGTACGGAACAGGGAAAGATGGTTACATCAATTATGTTAATGGTGCAAACATAGGCGGATTTGTGAAGGTTGCAAATGCAATGCTCGCTCAGGGACTGGTTTGATGCAGTTCATTGATACTCATTCACATATCTACCTGCCTGAATTTGATTCCGACAGGGATGCAGCAGTTGAAAGAGCTGTAAAAAGTGGTGTCAAAGCAATACTGATGCCTAACATCGATGCAGGCTCCCTGGATAGCATGCTCGATACTGAAAAAAGATACAGCGGGATATGCTTTTCAATGCTTGGACTGCATCCGACTTCAGTAAAGGAAGATTATCTGAAGCAGCTTGAAGGACTGGAAAATTCATTCAGCGCTCATAAATACATAGCTGTCGGAGAGATTGGCATTGACCTGTACTGGGACAAGACCTTCATCCGTGAACAGATAATTGCTTTCAGAAGGCAGCTTGCCTTTTCTCTGGATGTGAAGCTTCCTGTTGTGATCCATTCAAGGGAATCCTTCCCTGAAGTATTTGCCGTACTCGATGAATTTGCAGGCAGGGGCCTGAAAGGGGTAATGCACGCTTTCTCAGGCACTGCTGATGATGCATCCCGGGCTGTGAAAATGGGATTAAAACTCGGGATCGGTGGCATAGTGACATTTAAAAATTCCGGCCTTGACAAAGCGCTGAGCACCATAAAACCTGAGGATCTGGTACTTGAAACAGACTCTCCCTATCTTGCCCCTGTACCACACCGAGGAAAAAGAAATGAGAGTTCGTATATTTGCATCATAAATAAGAAGATTGCAGATATTTACGGAATGAATGAAGAGGAGACTGCAGATGTTTTGTACAATAATTCAGCCAGCCTCTTTAAGCTTTGAAAATCCTGTATGAAAGGAAAAAAAAACGAGACAAAACTACTAATAATCTATACCGGCGGGACAATTGGCATGGTCCATGACCCCGTAACCGGATCGCTTGTACCAATAGATTTCAGATATATATCACAGCATGTTCCCGAGCTTAAGAAATTCGGGCATGACCTGTATTCTGTATCATTCGATCCAGCTATCGATTCCTCCAATATAGATCCCTCTGTCTGGATCAGGATGGCAGTAATTATAGAAGAGAACTATGACAGGTATGACGGCTTTGTGATACTTCATGGCACTGACACAATGGCTTACAGCGCCTCAGCGCTCAGCTTCATGCTTGAGAATCTGGCCAAGCCAGTGATCTTCACCGGCTCTCAGCTGCCGATAGGCTTGCTGCGCACCGACGGCAAGGAAAATCTCATAACGGCCATTGAGATTGCAGCAGCAAGGGAACAGAAAAGGTCTTATGTGCCGGAAGTATGTATTTATTTCGACAATAAGCTGTCGAGGGGAAACAGGACAACTAAACTCAGTGCTGAGCATTTCGATGCCTTCAGCTCTCCCAACTATCCTTTCCTGGCTGAAGTAGGCCTGCACCTTAAATATAATAAGGGATATATTGCCGCTCAGAAGTCATCAAGAAAACTTGTTGTCCACAAGGACTTTGACACAAATGTGGCAATACTGAAGCTCTTCCCGGGCATAAACAGGAATTTTGTGCAATCGGTGCTTAGCACAAAGGGGCTTAAAGGCTTGATTATAGAGACCTTTGGTTCAGGCAATGCCCCTACTTACGACTGGTTCATTGACGAGTTGCAGAAATTCCTGAAAAAGGGAGGAATAATACTTAACGTAACCCAGTGTCACGGAGGCAGCGTGGAAATGGGACTGTATGAAACCAGCAGGCATTTACTTGCTGCAGGAGTTATCAGCGGCCGTGACATAACATCAGAGGCATCTGTGACAAAGCTGATGTACCTTCTGGGCAGGTATCAGACCAGGGAAGAAGTGATAAAAGGCCTGAACACATCGCTTGCCGGAGAAATAAGCTGAGCAGACAGGATGTAAAGAATATTTTCGTAATTTGCGCCCCTGTTTTTGGAGAGATGCTCGAGTGGTTTAAGAGGCACGCCTGGAAAGCGTGTATACCCCTAAAGGGTATCTGGGGTTCGAATCCCCATCTCTCCGCCAAATGAAAAACCTCCCGCTGAAAGGCGGGATTTTTGTTTTCATACGAAGCAGTCAGATCTGTCTGGACTGCGAAGTATGAAAATAAAAATCATAATGAGCGAAGCGAATGAGAGGTTTTTCATTTGAAGCATCCCCTGCGGGATCACTGAAAGTAATCCCCTGTTTGATAATCACCTTTCAGCTTTACAAGGGTTTGCATTTGCCTTGCAGGGATCTTCCCCGGGGATCATGAGCGAAGCGAGTAATCCCCTGCCACCACCCGCCTCACCTCTAATTCATTTTCAGTCCGGATCAATATATAAACACATTTTGCAAATGCCGGAAAAAAACATAAAATACTGAGATACAATTTGAAACTACTCCAACATAATATTATTATATATACCTCACTTTCGCCAGAAATCACTCAGAATTCAAAAATTCTCTAACCATGCTGATATTAATTCAGAGCTTTTCAGTATTGTTGATTTTCCATGAGAACCACCTCTTATTATTTCATATTTCTTATTTCTGTTCTTCCACAACTTAAAAATTTCATCGCATCCGTCCTTTTCAACAATGCTGTCCTTATCACCATAAATCAGGAGAAGCGGATAATCTGCAATCCTTGCGTTGTCTGCCAACTCATCCATTATCTTTTTTGATTCGATCATATAATGCATACTGAAATATTTTACAAGTAACGGATCACTGTTTCTTCGTTCAGATTCTCTTCTGTCATCCTCATTTTCTATAATTGACGGATCTCCAGTCATATTAACCACCGGAACATGCGGCGCAAAAAGATAATATGCTGCATATTTCAGATAATCAGCAATACCTGGCGACATTCCCTTTGAGGTTTTTAATTTATATGGAGGGTTCACAAGTATTATACCGCTTGTCATTTTCAATTCATCAGCAACCTTAACAGCAACAGCACACGACATACTATGTGCAAACAGAAAAGTTTTGCATTTCATGGCAGAATAAAGACTGTCTTCTGAAATAATCTCAGTATAATCACCGATAAAATCGGCAAGATCAGAACCATCTCCCCTCCTTCCTTCTGAATATCCTGTCCCACGGGGATGGATCACAACCACTCTGTTTTTATTATTGCTCAGTAATCCGATTAGATCATTTTCACTTTTGTGATTTATACCAGTAATCCCTGAAACAATATAAATCGTGCATTTAACTTCACAATCCGGTATATACTCATATACAAAAATGTTTGTTCCATCTCTGACAGAGATGAATTTACCAGCTTCCTTCTCTACCGGGAAAGGGCGGTCGGGATTTTTATTCCTATTGCATCCAGTCAGCAATAGCATGAATGAAATTGTTACAAATCGTAATTGCCTGAAGTCTACAACTCTCATTTTTATCCGTTTATTGCTGATGATTCATTTGAATGCTTTGCTTCAGACTGTCAATAACCCCATCGATTCTTACCCAGTAAATAAAAACATCAGAATAATCGGCTTTTGTTCCTGTGGAAAAGAACAGGTATTTGTTATCTGGCGTTACCCATGGTCCCCAGCTCGCAAGTCCGAAATTGATTTTCGGGCCAAGGCTTACGGGATTTGTCCAGCTGCCGTCATCATTTCTGAAACTGATTCCCAAATCCGGACGGTTAGTCACAATCATAAATGACTCATCACGTGAAACAAAGAAATCAAGTTCCTCTCTCCCGGTATTCAAAGGTTTTCCAAGGCTTAATGCTGAAGTATCAGATCCACTAAAAGCAACCCGGCACCAATCACTTAATCCTGCTCCTTTTCCAGATTTCGACGAAATGTAATAATCACCATTCTGTGTAACCTGATAATAATGAGCGGAATCGAGCTCAGTTAAGATTCTTCTGGGTTTGGTCCAGCCAGATCCATTTTTACAGGAAAAATATGTTTCGAAATTATATTCAACATACATTGTATCCCCGGTAAGCGATAAGGCAGGAGCAGCAAAACCTTCGAAAAGGGTGACAGGTCCTGTCCATCTGTCGTCTGAAAAGTGATATTTTATTATGCTTTCTCCGGTATTAGGGTAATACCCCTTAATCTGGGAATAGTAAATATCCCTGCCATCACTTGAAACTGCTATCCTTTCGGCAGCAAAAAAACCCTTTTCGACAAGCAATGGAAATACTTTCGGGGTATTACCAGGAGGAGTCTGACCAAGGTAATGGTATCTGCCTGATAACGATTGAGTAAATGATGCTGTTGCCAGACATGAAAGAACAAAACACAGGATAATAGATTTTAACCCGTTCCCGGATTGAAGTTTATGACTTTTCATCTTTATCAGGCTGATTTTCATTATCTTCCTTATATAATTTAGACCCCACTATTCCTGCCAGCAATAATTCTCCCAGTCCCCAGATTGTTCCTATTATTGTCAGACGGACCGGCATAAAACCGTATGCAATCAATGAAGCATTGCTTAAAAAATATGTAATGAACCAGAATGCCACTGAAACAATAACAGCTGTTCTGATCCCGGCACCCAGGCGTTCTTTCACAAGTGCATAAAGCAGAATGAGAGAGATCCCATTTATAAAGCTCAGAATAACAAAAAACAGCATTGCCATGTTGCTTAAAGGAGGAAGGCCTCTGTTTTCAAGAACCAGATCCATTTCGTTCCCGACGACAGGAACCATAGTTATTGCACTCAGACTGATTATTAAACCTGCAATCAATCCACTTGTCAGAACACTTTTTACATTAATTTTCATTTTCAATTTTTTTAGGTACTGGTTGTGCTTTAATTATATATAAACATTTTGTATTCAGACTGATATTCAAAAATTTATCCCGATATACAAATTTGGCTCAAAGAGAAAATAGTTCTTCCATTCCTTATCTTTTACTTTAAAGGTTTGAGGTGTATTGGTATTGACAGGCCAATACTGGCAATGAACCTGAGGTTCTATATAAACCCTGTTTTTAGCGAAAGAAAGATGGTATCCAAGATGATATGAAGTATATAACCTGAAGCCATTTCCGATTTTAATATCATCTTCATTCAGGTAGGTCTTCAACTGTGGCAAAACTTCAACAGTAGTAAACAGGCCTTTCCACAGAATCCGCTGATAAGTCACACCGACACCATTCTCTCGGAGCCTGCCGGGATAGAAATTATTCTCATCGAATTTTAGTTGCTCCTTCATAGGCATACCCATAGGGGCAAACATTTTCCAGGTAGCCAGCTTTATTCCAATTTTGTCTTTCGGAGTAAGTCTGTAACCAACATGAAACTCGTAATGATGTGTATTTGTCTTTTCTTCTCCAAAATTTATAAATGAGCAGTATGTTGTACTCACTGAGAATTTATATTTCGGTACAACATCCCCGACAGATATCTCCCCTGTTTTAGTTTGATTCTGACTGAGCAAGGGTAAAGTGGAAGCTGCAATTATAAGCGTCGCAGCAAATAGCTTTTTAAAATTTGTTGTTGTCATAATATTTTAAAATTGATTAATGACACTAAAGTAAACACTGCAACATGCTCAATCAAAGCAAAATATGATTAACGGTCATTGTAAGTGATAAGTGGTTTATCAGCCATTAACAGAAAGCATACAAAGCATTTACCAAGGGAGCTCAGAGTGGGGATAAGCATTATATTAACATTACAGCCTGAACATCACTGAGTCTTGTGCCACCGGTTATTTGGATTTTAATTTTACCGACATCCCAATATTTTTAAAAATTCACACGGTACATTAAATTTGGCATAAAGGAACCCTGAAGATTATAACCTGTTTTATCAGGCTTCTCCTCATCGTAATATTCTGACAATCTGCCCTTGTTATTTGTAAGGTTGTTCAGATCGAGAAAAATCTCATGAGTGGCATTTGGATTGTTGATCTTATATCCAATTGACAGGTTCAGCATGAAAAAATGATCCAGAGTACTGTCATAAGCCTTGCCATAATCCCAGAACTGATTAGCTGTCGGATCAACTGCCAGATTACTGTTCTCATCACGCAAAAGTGGAATATACCTTTGTCCACCGCTAAAAAACACTTTAGTATTCAGGCCAAGTGTTTTGTTTTTCTTTTTACCAAGTCTTTCAAATTCCTTTCCGTACAAAATGTTTACTAAATAATTGCTGTTAAACATTGTATTCCTCCATACCCCTTCTAATGTTTTGTATTTTGAATCAAATAAAGAACCATTGATCAGGAAATAGTAATTGTTATTAAAATACCGCTCAATTGTAGCCTCAATTCCATAGTTTCTGCCCCTACCTTTGTTGACTAAAGCAACATATTTGTAATCCGATCCTTCGTTTATTGTTGCATAACAGCTTAAGCTATTGTTTTCTACAGGCAAATTGTATAAATATTGGTAATATAGTTCGGTTTTTATCCTAAGATTATCTTTTATCTGTTTTTCATATCCGATTACATAGTGGTCGGCTTTCAGAAGACCAAGATCCTTATTGGGTTCAATAATGCTTCCATCAGTGAGTGAAATTTTCGTATAATAATTATGGATATTTTCCATTTTACTGTGTTTCCCATATCCTAAATAAATTGAATTGGCATTATCAGTTTTCAAGGTTATTGCAATCCTTGGTTCGATGGTACTTTTGTGATTTAATAACACATTCATGTTATGGAATCCGGCATTCAAACTTAATCCTTCACTGAAATTGTGCTTCCAGCTAACAAAACTCTTTATAGTATTGATTTCTCCCTGATAATCAACAAGATTAAACCTGTTAGTTCGAAAATCATTAAGCTGGCTCTGATTATTTTTTTCATGTGCCAGGGAGAATATTGTTCCAATCCTGATTTTATTTTTTGCATTTATTTTATCACTGATTGTAACAGATCCTGTATAGGTGGATCTTTTAATCCTGCTGTTGTAATTTAATTCTCTTTCGGATAAAACCATCCCGGTCTGAATTGTCTCAAAGACATCATTATCCATACCTATGACTGAGGAAAAAAGGGTTGTCTTAATAAAGCAATTTCTGTTTATTGTTAAGGTATGATTTAATCCGGTATTTAACAGAAAATTGCTTTGGGCAAAATCCTGAGTAATACCTGGCATCATCTGATTATTACCAGGTGTTACCCAGATATCCTGATGCACATCCATAACTTTCAGATGGTCTGAGCCACCCAATCCAAAGAAAGAAAATGTACCAATTGTTTTTGTTGGAAGAACAACCTTAAAATTCAAATCCTGAAATGTTGTTTTGACGCCGGGAATATCGACCAGACCAAGGGTTGAAAGAAGTGCGATATTTGAGAATCTTGAATTTATAAGATAAGATCCGTTATAACCTTTTTTCAAAGGACCTTCCACCGTAAAGTCAGTGCCCAGTAATCCAACACCAGCCATCGCTTCAAATTTTTCATTATTACCAGCCCTAAGTTTAACATCATAAACTCCGGACAATACATCACCATATTCAGGAGAGAATGCGCCTGTATAAAAATCGGAAGCTGCAAGCAATTTGTTGTTTAAGCAACTAAATCCTCCAATTGTTCCATTCTGATCCATCTGATGATTCGGGGTTGTAATTTCCACTCCTTCCAAACGCCATTGTACATATTTGGGTGAATTGCCCCTGACAATGATATCGTTGTTTCCACTCGCGGTCTGAGCTACTCCTGCAAAATTTTTAAGTATGTGTGAAGGATCATCAAAACCACCTGTAAACCGTTTTGTATCTTCGGGGGAAATAGAACGGGCGCTGATAACCGCCATCTCGTTAATTGCTTCACCTTTCCTGTGCGCCGTTACTACTGCCTCAGACAGCTTTACTACAGATTCCTGCATTGTGATATCAAGAACTGACTCTTTACCGGAGTTTATTACGATTTCCGGAATAGTTTTGCTTTCATAACCTAAATATGATATTCGCAAAGCAATCCTTCCAATTGTAACTTTTTCGAACTTGAAATTTCCTTCAGCATCAGATAAAGTGCCAATTGCAGGACTGGTACCAAGCATGACTACTGTGGCTCCTCGAAGAGGTAGTCTGCTGTCAGAATCAAGTATTGTACCTCTTACAGTCTGTGTAAGACTTTGACCAATTACAAGCGTTGTAAGTACGCAAATCAGCAAAGTTGTTGAAATTATCTTTTTCAGAGTAATTATAAGCCACATGGTTGCTTGCATTTAAAGTTTTCAATCTTTTTTTCAGTGTTTATTGGGCATGCTGATGACGAACATTTCATTCTGCCCTGAAGGATTTTTACACCCCAGGGGATGTATCCGGCACACATCAAAAATGCACCGGTTGCACTGATTAATTCGATATCAGGATTGTTTAGTAACAAGAGTCCTGTTATTATGCATATTGATTGCCATTTGCTGATAAACCTTTCCTTTAACAGTCCTAGTGCCTGTATTGCGGCGCCTGCAGGTAATAAAGGCAGTAACCATACCACCCAGAGCAATCCTGCTTTGTTCACAATAACACTCAGAAATGGGACAAACTCCTGAAACTGTGCTTCCGGTAAGGTGTCGAATGCTGACAGAACCAGGCACAAGGCTCCTTTATCTACAGCCAGGATAAATGCTCCGAACAGACCTATAATACCACCCCAGAAACCTAATTGTTTGCCTTTCCCCTGCAAAACATTCATGAAACTGATAAGAGCTATCATTATTACAGGTACTGCAAACATGACAATTAAGTGTCCAATGTGAAATACGGGCTGATTATGAAACCTTCCGACCAGTTGTTTAACTGTATGAAGTGCCTCCATCTTTAGCAGATTAGGATGCATTAAAAAACCTGCAAACAGCATAAGCGGAAATGCAATAACCGAAACTCCAAATCCTTTTGTTTTAATTGAATCCATTTTCATCGCATTCTTGTTTATTATTATGTATTTAAATTTTGATTAATAAGTACAAAGGAAACAATGCAACATTCTCATACAAAAGTAAATATGATAAACGGCCAGATTATGTGATAAGCGGATTCCTGGAACTTTTGAATGCAATTCTAAATTGCTGATGATCAAAAAAAAGCGGGTAAAAACCCGCTAAAATGCTATTCAGACCAGAATATTTTCAACTAATATTCCTTAGTTTTGAATGTTACTGGTTATACAAACTGCCATTTTTATGTCAGAACCTGAAGCCAAAATTCAGACCGGGTTCAAACTTGTATTTTGGAGCTCCTTTTTCAACTGCTGCAAAGGTTGCAGGGAAGTTGGTGTTAACCGGCCAGTATTTAAGAGCATAAGCCGGTTCGAGGAACATGCGTTTTTTAAAGAATTCAAAGCGGTAACCAACAATAAACTGAAGATATAACTGAAAGCCGTCCTGGATTTTGTCTCCATCAGTGTCATAAAACTTCTGGAGAAAAAAAGTCGGTTCAATAGTTGAAAACAGGTTTTTCCAGAGAAACCGTTGATATCCCAGGCCGATACCGTAAGACCTTACCTTCCCGGGATAATATTCCTTTGAATTCATATAAGTACCCAATGGTTCAAAATATGTCCAGGTGATAGCTTCAGCAATAATATTATCTCTGTCGGTGAGACGATATCCGTAATTTAACTGAATAAACCTCACTGAATCGCCAATATTACCCAGAAGAAAAAGTGTGCTGCCAACAGAATGAGGATACTTAATTCCATCTTTTTCCCGGTTTATCGTTTCAGCAACCCTTTGATCAGGTATCTGACCCGGCAAAGCAGAGACCATAAGTGAAAGGAATATTATCAAGCCTCTGCTTTTCGACATCATTTTACTTTTCATTTTATTCTGAAATTTTTCAAATCTGTTTCAGACTAATCGAGAGATACATATACATCCACCACCTTGTTTCTTGTATCAATCCGGATTTCCCTCGGATTCTCAGATACGGATAATGTGTTCAGTTTCATGTCGAGGTCATAATGTTTCCTGTCATATTTCACTATTGAGCCTGATGCTGCATCAATAGCCCAGCCGAAAACGCTTCCCAGGTTTATTACACTGACAACATTTAATTTAGTATCGAGTGTGAAGAGCCTTGTTTCATAGCCGTCAAGCCTGAATTCAATATTTGTTTTATTAATACTGCGTTTGACAGGGATACTGCAGGGAGTCCTGCAAAGTTCGAGTCCATCTTTATAAACGACAGCTCCGGAAGGTGAAGAATCAAAACTGATTGTGTCTTTTGTGCCTGTAAGGATTGTTGCGCAACCCGAAAACAAAGCAGAGATAATTAAAAGCAAATAAAAATTTTTCATTTTGTGCCATTTTTAATAAGTAAATAATTCATAATCCGGATCAAAGAAAATAAGCAGTCACTCCTTCTCAAAGGAATTAGTGATTAGCGGTCAGATAAAGTGTTAAGTGGATATTTCCGGGAAAGAAGCAGAAGTTATTCTAGTTAAGCAACCTTAGCTTCCTTGCATACCTGCGGCTGACATCAAGTGGTTCCGGCATGTTTTTGAGGTATGCTCTGTGCTGGGTATTGGAATCTTTTTCAATGTGATCAACATGCTCAATATTTACGATGCTTGACCTGTGTATCCTGACAAAATTGCTTTCAGGAAGCTCTTCCTGCCATTGCTTCAGAGTTTTCAACACAAGACAGTGTTTGCCTTCATTAGTAAAGATCCTTGTATAATTTCCAACCGGTTCAATGAAAGTGATTGTACTTATTTTAATAAACCGCGATGTGTAATTGCTCATCCTTACATAGATGCTGTCAGTATATTCATAGTTTCTTGTTTCATCTTCCTGTGCTTTCTCCCGTTTAATTACCTTTTCTATTGCAGCTTTAAGTCTTTCAGGATTTACAGGTTTAAGCAGATAGTCAATTGCATTTACTTCAAAAGCGCGGATTGCATATTCATCAAAAGCTGTCACAAAGATTATTTTAATTGAATTGTCAATAGCCTCAAGCAGATCAAAACCATTTTCTCCGCTAAGCTGAATATCAAGGAAGATAAGTTGCGGATTATACATTCCAATCAGTTCTATTGCAGTTTCACATGATGAAGCTTCTCCTGACAACTCAATTTCAGGATAAGGATTGAGCAACTTCCTCAGATTAAGCCTTGCCAGCCGTTCATCATCAACGATAATTGCCTTTACAGATTTCATCTGGTGTCAATATTTTCGATTTTTATATCAGCAAGAACCCAGCCGCTTTCTTCCTTAAGAGAAAATGAGAAATTATCAGAATAATACAGACCTAACCTGTTTTTCAGGTTCTCAATACCATTGCTTGTGCCCTTGCCGTTGTTAGCATTGTTTTGATCAACAGTCAACAACTTCCCTGTGTTTGCAACCCTGATGAGCAAAGCTTTGTTAACAACTTTAACTGTAAGTTCCACAATTAATCTTTGTTTCAATGTCTTCGTCCCATATTTTACTGCATTCTCAACTAACAAATGTATTAAAAATGAGGGTATTAATATCGATTTTGAAGCTTCATCCATCGATATAACATAATGAAACTCATCTTCGAACCGTGTTTTCTGAATTTCAAGATACTTTAGAATTGATTCAACCTCTTTCTCAACAGATATTGTCTGTTGTTCTTTATTGAGAGTATATCTGTAATATTCCGACATATCGACAACAAGCTTCTTTGCTTTCTCTGTATTTTCATCAATCAGAGTGTAAATAGAGTTGAGTACATTAAAAAGGAAGTGTGGATTTATCTGATAACGAAGCATTTTAAGCTGAACGTCCTTTGCCAGTGTCTCTGCTCTGTGTGCTGATTCTTTCTGTTTACTGGTCTGAAGCAACAGGTGAGTAAGGAAATAGGTGGCAGTTAAGAATAACAATACAATGCTGACACCGGGTGAATACTTTTTAACCATATCTATTGAAAAAGGTAAAACCATTCCCTTCCATAAAGCGGTTTCAATCAATGTGGATAAATACAGGAATATTACCGGACCTGTTACTGTATAAATAATTATAGAGGCCCACAGCACAAATGAAAACTTTCTCCTGATTGCCCATGAGTAAGTGTACTTAAACAGGAAAATAAAAGGAAGAAAGGAGAGAAACTGAAACAGGTGGTCGAAAAAGATTATGCGAAACCTGTCAGGAGAAGGAGGTGTCCATGCAAGTGAATCAAGCATCCTCGCAATAACCATCAATACAAGGATAACAAGCATATTAATGAAATACTGATTCCGATAATATAGTTGCTTTATCATTTTGCGACTTTTTAAGGAAGCAGGTTTCTCATTAAACACGCTTTTATTGAAGTTCATTGAAACATATCTGACCTTTTCAGGTTGAATAGCAGTGTAGTTATGTAAAGATATTTTAAATATTCTCACGATCCAATTTATTATTTTGAGTAATGCCTGTTTTTATTTAATCATCAGGAATTTTTTAAATCAGTCTCTCATTTTAATCTGTTTTGTTTTGATTTTTTTCTCAGGACCTTACACATAATATTCCTGATCGCAAATAATAAAAAAAGCCATGTTCCATCCTTAAATTAAAACCTAATACTTAGAGCGTATGAAACTCTGTGGAATTTTGTAATTTTTTCTGTGAGATCTGAAACATGGCCTGGCTCAAATGTAGAATCATAGTTTATAAAGCAAAAGCAAATTCCACATCCTGCAAATTTTATCAATGAACTGCAATTTTCCGGATCAACCGGGCAATCATACTTCATCATCTGACCATCGGGTTCTCCTGAATCCGGTGATTTTATATGTTATACCGCTTTTCCTGGAATCTGTCATGGTGAATGTGATCTTATCAGATTTCCCTCCTGTAGCTGTATCATAACCATCAATCACAACAACTCCCTCTGTTATTGTAAATGTCGGAACAGGAGAAGATGTGTAATAGGTATTCAGGGCATCAGAACCACTGAAAGATTTGCTTTCAACATTGCAGTCGATCTTACCGGTAAATCTTCCCGGATATGCTGATGAAGCAGATGTTGTCCTGATCCACATCCGGCTTATACTGTTGTCTGCGGTATTGAATGTTGACATAACAATCAGTCCGCTTGTTACATTTGGTGTGACACTTGTATCTGTAAACCTTACCAGCCATTCTCCGCAAAGAGGATAAACCGGGCTGTATTCAATCTCATAATCCTTGTATGTTTCACAGCCCAATGCTGCTGCAAGAAGGAAACAGCAAATTGTTATTCTGAAATAAGCTTTCATTTCCGTAATTTTTTTAACATCTTTATTACTATTTATGCCACCACATCTTTGTCTGAACAGGAATTACTGAAGGTGTATTCTTATTATAATCAGACGATGTTTTAGGATATATCAGTCTCCTGGGAAACTCGCCTGGCCCAAGAACTGAATTCATTGATGGTGCAAATTCTCCGATAACATACGCAGGATCCTGAGAAGTGACTGTTCCTGCTTTTGGATACCCTGTTCTGTTAGTCTCCAGAAAAGCTTCCCAGGCCTGGCATCTTACAGCTGCGATCCATTTTTGTCGCCAGATTGATTCCAGCATTGTTATTGAAGTTGTTTGATTAAATTCATAGTTTTTGCCTGGTCCGATGAATTCATCAACATCAAAATCAGCCGGGAAAACAAATTCAATATCATCAGCATCTTTTGCTGCTTTCCATCTGTCAAAAGCGGCCTTAACACCATTGTCGTAATTAATCTTTGCCTCAGTGAAATTCATTAACAGAACATTTGCTTCAGCTTTTATAAACTCCACCTCAGCAAGCGACATGAAATAAACGGGATCATTAGCTTTAAGAAGTGCCCTTGAAGTCCTGTTGGCATAGGCAGCGCCAAGTGTATAACCTCCCTGGGGTAAGCCCACAAAGCTGCCATATAAAGGATCCGGAGAATTGGCCTGTTCCATGAATACTGAAGCTCTGGGATCGCCATTTTTATGAAGAAACATTGCCAATGTGGAACTGGCCCTTATGTTTTGAGGAGTATTAAGTTTGCGACGGTCATTTTCAAAAAGAGGATTTGAGCTGTTCTCCTTATTTTCAAAGACTGCTATTTTGCAATCTGTATCAAGCAAATCGCCCTCGGCCAGTAAAGCCTGAATGGCAGCTCTGTTTGATGCAAAATCAGGATCACGTAAAAGGATCTTGAGTTTCAGCGATTTAGCAAACTTCACCCACATGGCAATATCACCTTTGAATATGAAATCAGTATTTCCCATTGGCGCCGAGACAGCAGAATTTTCAGCATCTGTCTTCTTAGCCAGTGCCTCATTCAGCATTGTGATAAGAGAGGCATTAACAGTTTTTGCATTATCGAACCGTGGATTCACATAGGTCTTAAAATCCAGAGCCTCTGTGAATGGGATATCTCCGTATGAATCGGTAAGAACATGGTAAACATAAGCGCTCATAATCTTTGACGTCATCCAGTAATGCCATTCCCCGCTGCTTTCTGATTTTTTCATCGATTCCCGAAAATCAGTAAGTGCACCTGCATATAACGAACCCCAGCTGCGTGTTATATAGGTGCTGCTGTTAGGAAGATTGTACGAATCAATACCTGTATACTGGTTACTGGCTGAGTTCTGGGCATAGTGCTGTGACCACATCCCTCCCAGCAATTGAAGATCACCTCCGATTACAGAAGATGTCCATATAAGGCCTGAAGCAAAGAACTTATCAGACCTTACCTCAGAAGGATAATTTGGATCTTCGTTTATGTCAAGTTCGCATGAGCTAAACATCAGCAGCAGCACAACAATTCCGGATAGATATATTCTTTTCATTTGTTTGAAGTTTAATTTTTAAAAAGTTATTTTCACATTTCCTCCGAAAAACCGTGAACTTGGTCCGGCTGAAAACTCCCCGAAATCTGAGAGCAGATCATTTCCATAATTTGTTGCTTCGGGATCAACAAAATTGTTTGAAGAAGGTGTCCACATAAGAAGGTTTCTTCCGACAATTCCAAACTCCAGCGCCCCTATTGGTGTCCCGGCAAGTATCTTTTCAGGTACTGACCATGAAAGTGTAACCTCCCGGATTTTCAAAAATGTTTTGTCAAGTATCATATTCTCATACATTAATGTATTTGTGGAGTGGTTATAATATGAATACATTGCTGTACCAAGAATCGGAATATCATTTTCCACATACGTGTCGCCTGCTGCCCTCACAGAATTCGGGACAACAAATGGCTGCCTTTCATTGTATACAGTCAATGGTGAATTGCCGTCAAATGCAAGCATCTCTGCAGTGTTGCTCCAGAAACTTCCGCCTTTGCGGTAATCAAGCACTGTAGATAGGGATAGACCTTTATAAGTAAACCTGTTATTCAAACCCAGAATGAAATCAGGTTCGCGGGTACCGACAATTTTTTTATTGACCGGATCGATAAGAGGACGGCCTGAACTGTTAACTATTACCTTCCCATCAGAAGTTGTCAGGGCCTGGGGAACTTTGAAAATCCCAAGAGGTTGTCCGACAATAGCTACAAAATCCACACCATAGGCACCAGTTATCCGATATTCCTGAACATCATCCCATAATTTAACAACCTTGCTCCTGTTTCGTGAAAAGGTTGAGCTTATTTCCCATTTGAAATCCTTTTGCTCAACCGGCACCAGAATAAGTCTTACTTCAAATCCTCTGTTATCTACCTGTCCCACATTCCGCGTGTAGGAAGTAAACCTGGTTTCAGGGGCAACACTTGATGATATTATCTGATCCCTGGTACTTTTTAAATAATAGGCAAAGTCGAGGCCGATACGATTTTTCAGGAATTTGAGATCTGTTCCGAATTCAATATCAGTTGTAATTTCAGGTTTAAGATTAATATTTCCTTCAAGATTGCTTAATGACATACCAAGTTCTCCGCCAAGCGGCATATTCAGATTACCGAAGCCCAGGAGAATATTTGTCGGGATATATTTTCCATAAGTTCTGTAAACAGGGGCATCATTTCCGGTTTGCCCCCAGGCCGCCCTGATTTTTGCATAATCAAGTATGTTCCCGTTCTTCAGAGCGGGAAAAGCCTCTGTCAGCAGAACAGCACCATTTATTCCAGCATAGAAATAGCTGTTTCTGTCTGGAGGCAGTGTTGAGGACCAGTCATTTCTCAATGACAGAGTCGCAAAAGCCCATTCTCTGAATGACAGATCAAACTGGCCCAGCGCGCCAAAAAGTATCCTTTGGGATATTGTTGAAGTAGTAACCGGCTTATCAGATCCATTGCTCAGATTATACCATCCGGGGACCGACAGCCCATATAAAAATGCATCAGAGCTGTAAGTACTGATTGTATTGTAGTTGATTCCTGTAACAGCATTCAGTCTGAAATCTTCGCTTAGTTTATAATCACCTGTTATTAAACCACTTGCATCTATCTGGCCGTTGTAACTGTTGAATTCATCATAAGTTCCGGGCTGGTCAGCCTTTGATCCATAATTCCAGGTTTCAGGTGCTATTATTGCCACCGCATTGTTGCTGTTCTGACGTAAGTTTGTGAAATCACCTCCTACACGTGTCAGCAATTTTGCATTTGAGAAAATATCATACCCAAGTTCAAGTTTTCCATAAATTCTGTCATCCTGGTATTTATTGCCATTATTATCAATAACCCAGTAAGGATTCTCTGCATATAAAGTAAAGAAATTATTGATATTATGGTAGATGCTGCTATAATCCTTCAACTGTGACAATGGGACATCGACTGGCATTTGTGACAACTCCTGGAACAATGTTGCCCCGTTGCTTCCCTGGCCTGACGATACTGCAGTAATATCTTTCCTGACATAAGAAACATCATAGCTGGCTTTAAATTTCTTATACCTGTGATCACCTCTGAATGACAGAATATTACGCTTGTAAAGATCTGCCCTGGTTGGTACAACTCCATCAGAGTATGTATTTCCGTATGACAATGCGAAAGAGTTTTTATCATCGCCTCCACTGATGCTTATGTTATTCTGGATTTCCATACCTGTTTCATAAAAATTCCTCAGATTGTTCTCAACGTAAGAGAATGGTTTCTGCATGACTACATAATCTGAATATCTGGATGGAATATAACCGGGCCCATACCAGTCTGTTGAATATGCTCCCCAGGAATTCATCCTCCCGTCAAGCTTCGGACCCCATGATCCGTTTTCTGCAGGATCCCAGTAAGGCCAGCCCTGTCCGAAATTGTGCTGAGTCTGTGGTGTCCTTAGAACCTGAGAAGCAGTGGCGGAACCACTGTAAACAACAGAGATCTTTCCTTCACCTGATCCCCTCTTTGTTGTGATCATAATAACTCCGTTAGCGGCCCTGGAGCCATATAAAGCAGTAGCTGATGCACCTTTGAGAACCGTAACTGACTCAACATCATCAGGATTGATATCATTTGCCTGATTACCAAAGTCAACCGAATTGTTTGTCAGGTCAATTCCTGCAAAGTTGTTCGACATCGGAATTCCGTTTATTACATACAGGGGCTGATTGCTCCCTGTGAAAGATGATACCCCTCTTATATATACTTTCTGTGAGCTTCCGGTACCACCGGAAGATGAAATAGATAAGCCTGCCACTTTCCCCTGCAAGCCGGTTATTAGTGAAGGAGCTTTTGCAGAAGTGATCTCTGCATTATTTACAGTACTCGCAGAATACCCGATTGATTTTTCATTGCGTTTGATACCCAGTGCCGTTACGACAACCTCAGCCAGACCAACAAGGTCCGACTGAAGTATAACATCTATAACTGAGTTCGAGCCAATTTCTAATTCCTGAGATTTCATCCCGATATATGAAAATACGAGAACTGAAGCATCCTGAGGAACTGTAAGGGAATATCTTCCCTCAGAATCAGTAATGGTTCCGGTGATAGTCCCCTTCAATTGCACAGTACATCCGGTTATAGGCTTACTGTCTTCCGATCCGGTTACAGTACCTGTGATTACCCTTGTCTGTGCCATTAACAAGGTACCTGAGACCAGTAAAACCAGAATAAGCAAGTAGATTCTTTTCATGAAATTCTTATTAGGTTAATAATTGAATAATTCCTGCTGTACAATCTGTACAGGAGGCTTTTGAACCAAAAGTGATTGAATTTCAGCTTGCAGTAAAATGAAATCAATAAGCAGCTGTTACTGACAATAAAATGTCAAATTCCGGCATGAATGGCTGACAGTAACTGCAGAGTGCCTGACTGGTATGAAACATCCGATAGCATCCCATGTTTCTGGTTCATATCCACAACCAGGTCATTCGTACCGGGAAATTGCATCATATCCGGTGAAAACGCAATTGATACATTTTATTAGAATGAATATTATACTGGCAATAACTTTGTTAACCCGGATTATTGCCTGAAGTTTCTTTCATAATTGAGTAAGGAGTAATAATAAAAGCCGGATTAAGTATGTAATTTTACTACATGACTTCAATAACAGTG
Source organism: uncultured Rikenellaceae bacterium (assembly GCA_964516485.1). Lineage (GTDB taxonomy): Bacteria > Bacteroidota > Bacteroidia > Bacteroidales > VadinHA17 > LD21. Next base: position 3,759 of record CAZEYY010000043.1, on the reverse strand, counting down.
AATCATTTATGAAAAGGTTAACAACTCTTATAATTGATGATGAACGGCTTGCAAGGATTAATCTTCGCAAGAAGCTGAATATGTTCCCCGAAATAGAGGTGATTGGCGAGGCAAACAGTATTGAAACAGGAATAAGGGCTATCTCCGAGCATAATCCCGACCTACTATTTCTTGATATTAAACTGTCTGACGGAACCGGATTCGATTTGCTGAATCAGGCAGAATTCAGAGGCAGGGTAATATTCCAGACAGCTTATGATGAGTATGCCTGCAGGGCATTTGAGATCAATGCACTCGACTATTTATTAAAACCGGTAACAAAAGAAAGATTAAAAAAAGTAATAGAAAATATCACTGCCCTTTCAGGAGAGAACAATGCTCTTAACAACCACGTATTCAGATATGATGACAGGATAATGATTGAACAAAGCAGGAGAATATATTTTATTAAAGTTGAAAACATTATTTGTATAAAAGCCGTTAGAGAATATACTTCTATCTTTGAAAAGGGGGGAAAAGAATATGTGATTCTGAAATCAATCGGAGACTGGCAAAAAGAATTGCCCGAAGAACACTTCGCCAGGATTCACAGGAATTGCATTGTCAATTTCAACTATGTGGAACAATCCGAAAGACAGGGGAACACTGCCAATATCTTCCTGACCGGTATGCATGAAGCCATTCTTATCAGCAGAGGATATTACAAACTGCTAAAGACCAGGTACTTTTATAAGTAACATTTCAGAGTCTGATAAAAACTGTCATTAACTGATACCCCTCTACCACCCGCCTCACCCCAACCCCTCTCCCGGGGGGAGATGGGCTGAAATACGTTTTAACAAAAAATATCACTTGCAATTTAAAAAATATTTCTATATTTGCATCGCATACGACATTATCTTGCGTGATATAAAATTAAAGATCACAAAAAAATTAAACAGCAATTAATTAAAAACATGACAACAAACAATATGACAGAGAAGCATGAGAGCCTGAAACAAAGGCTGTTAAGGAAAATGTATCCTTTTATCAGAAAAATGGGAAAGAAAGGCAAAAATGGCACAATACTTATTAATGAAAAGAAAGTATTACCGGTAGTTTCTTTTTACGATTTAAGTGTGGTTCTGAATTCGGGTAAAAAACTTGCTTTTTCTGAATTCAAAGGAAAGAAAACTGTTCTCGTGAATACCGCCTCGGACTGCGGGTATACAGGACAATATTCTGAATTACAGACTCTGCATGAGCGTTATGGCGACAATATCAGGATTATTGCCTTTCCGGCGAATGACTTTGCAGGACAGGAAAAAAACAATGACAGCGAAATTGCCCAGTTTTGCCAACTGAATTATGGAGTTACTTTTCCAGTGGCATTAAAAGGAGTAGTCGTTAAGAATGCACAGCAGCAGCCTGTTTTCAGATGGCTCACGGATAAGGCTTTAAACGGATGGAATGAGCATTACCCCGATTGGAATTTTGGAAAATACATAATTAATGAATCGGGAGTATTAACACACTATTTTGGTCCGTCAGTTTCACCTCTGGAAGTTGATTTTTTAAATGCACTTGATTTAAAAGCTGAGTCGCTTCATCAGTAAGCCGGGATATTTTAATTCAAATAGCAGGCGAAAAATCTCACTTTTTGTAAAATTGTGATCAATTCCTGCAATAACTTTTAATACATGGAATACGAAAACCTTAAACTGGAAAATCAATTATGCTTCCCTGTCTATGCTGCTTCGCGCTTAATAACAAGGGAGTATCAGCCGCTGTTGGACAAGTTAGGGATAACATATCCGCAATATCTTGTATTAATGGTATTGTGGGAAAATGATCGTCTGCAGGTAAATGACATTGCTAAAAAACTCATTCTCAACACCAATACAATCACTCCCCTGCTTAAACGCATGGAAAAACAGGGGCTTATAATCAGGAAACGCTCAGAGCAGGACGAACGCAGTGTTCTCATACAGCTAACCAAAAAAGGCCTTGCCCTTAAAGCTCAAGCGTCTCTTATTCCCGGGGAACTGATAAAACGATTCTCAGGCAGCGAGTTAAAAACAAAGGACCTTGTTAAACTGAAAGAATATCTTAATTCTATAATCTCGTTCTTATCAAAATGAAAGCAGGAAGCAATCTGATTTTCTGACTTATTTAATGAGAAGTCTTGTTGATGTTCAGATCATTTATAGTTTTGCGTATTTCATACAGCAATCCGGGAAACATTTCCTTCAGTTTTGTTAAATATTTCTAAAAACATACTGTCTGATGATCAGTATGCTGAGAATATTCAAAGGATATTTTAGCTTTATACTGCCGAACTTAATAAGATGCGAAAATACCTTATTGCGACTCATGGCTCATTTGCAGGCGGAATATGTACATCCCTTGAAATGATTGCCGGTAAAAATGAAAATATTTATCTTATTGAAGGGTATACCGAAAACAGCAGGCCTGTAGATGAACAGCTTGACTCCGTTATGGGAAATATTTCTGATGATGATGAGCTTTTCATTTTTACTGACCTTATGGGAGGAAGCATCACAAATCAGCTCATGAAGCTGGCAACCAAAAAGAATGTATTTCTCATCTCCGGTCTCAACCTCCCACTGTTGCTTGAGATAGTGCTTGCGGGTGAGGACATTCCAGCGGAAGAACTTATAGAATCCGCAATAACAAATGCAAGAGAGCAGATCCTTTTCGTAAATAAATTAATCCCTCAAACTGATGATAAAACTGACCAGGATTGATGACCGCCTTGTTCACGGACAGGTATCATTCACATGGGTCCCCTCCCTTGATATTAACTGCCTTCTTGTTGCTAATGACAAAATTGCTGCAGATGAATTCCAGAAAATGGCCTTTAACCTTGCCAAGCCCCCGACTGTAAAGCTTCTGATTCATAACATAAACCAGGCTGCAGCCTTTCTTAATGATCCCAAAAGCAGCAATGCCAGAATCCTTGTACTTGTGAATAATGTGGCTGATGCTTTCAGGCTCGCTCAGGATGTAAAGGAAATTACTTCAGTTAATTTCGGAGGAATAAGGATGAAACCAGGAGCCAGGCTGATATCAAAAGCAGTGGCTCTTGATGAAAATGATATCGCAATAATAAGGCAGATGCTGGAGAAAGGCGTTGAGTTGGAGCTAAGACAGGTGCCAGGCGACAGGAAACAGGCAGTGGAATCATTATTATAAAACATCGGAAATGACTTCTGAATATCTGCTTATCATGGCTGTTGTGATGTTCGGTCACATGGAAGACTTCCTTGGAGCCGCACTTCTGAGCAGACCACTTGTCCTGGGACCTCTTGTTGGAATAGTGCTGGGCGACCCGGTGCAGGGAATAATAATCGGAGCTACCCTCGAGCTCATATTCATGGGAAATATAAAAGTGGGAGCAGCCATCCCTCCTGATGTCATAACAGGAGGAGTGCTCGGAACTGCATTTGCTATAATGTCAGGGAAGGGAGCAGAAATTGCACTTGCCATAGCTGTTCCTGTTTCGATAATTGCAGAGATGATAATCAGCGGACTGTTCGTCCTGAGGCCTGTTCTGAACAGCCGGTTTGAAAAATATGCTGAATCGGGCGATTACAGGAGGATTGAGATTCTTCATATAGCGTCAGGACTTGCAAAGCCTGTTCTGATGGGTTTGCTTGCCTTCCTTGCCCTGCAGCTTGGAGATGAAGTGATGAAAGGTTTCCTCGATTCAATACCTGCCTGGGTACAGTCAGGACTTACAGTTGCGGGAAATATGCT
>CAZEYY010000042.1:22739-25856 GCA_964516485.1 uncultured Rikenellaceae bacterium | reverse complement strand
TCACCGTCAGGCATTTTGTTATAGCCATCCTTTAGTTTAAGCGGATCATATCTTTTAATCATTTCAGAAAGATCCGAGTATCTGAAGTTTACTGATTCTATTTCCTGCTTTGTAAGTATACCTGGACAGTAAGTGATTGTGAATCTGCCTTCGGAGCTGCCATGTATCAGATGTGCTGCAGCACTGAGATTACCGGCAAGTTCATCATTCTCCTTCAGGGCTTTCAGTGTGGCCGGAGTACCCCGGTAGCCATATTTCCTTATAAGCCTGTCAATCTCCCTGTCTTCACCGAATTCTTTCAGTCCTGGTGCAAGTACAATCAGCTCGCCCTTGTCAGCCATTGCCATTCTGGTGCGGTAAACGCTTTTGTTGCCAAGCCAGGTGCTTTTAAATTCAGAAGGATCTAAAAATACCACAACTTTGCTCAGTGGTTTTTCAACAACAGTGAAATTTACTTTTATTGAAAGCTCTGCTGCTTTATAAAATACCTCCTTATCATCACCAATGTATAAGCCTCTTATGACAAGTTTCCCATTTTTATCCCTGCCAATTACTGTCTGGATATAAACTATGGGAAGATCCTTCATGAATTCATCCGATGCCTTGTTAAGCAGGCTTCGGACCGGGTTTTCAGCCTTTCCCATTATTTTTTCCATGCCATATACTGCACCAACAAAGTGACTCTTGTTTATGCCTTCAGGGCCACCGGTACCAACAAGCAGATTCTTGTTATAATTAGCCATACCGATCACTTCATGTGGTACCACCTGTCCTATTGAAAGTATCAGGTCATGTCCGCCCTTATAAACCAGTCTGTTAAGCTGGGCAGGCCAGTCATAACTGAGAGCGCCGTTTGTTATTTCCGAGATATAGCTGCCCGGCACTGTTCCTATAGTCACAACATCATTTCTCCAGTCGTGGACACGGAAAAGACTTTCCGGAATGCCTTCGAACATCTCATTAAGTTCCTTTGAAGTCATTTTTGCATGGGTTCCGAGGGCAGGCAGAACATCGGAGAGCCTGTTGCCATAATACCGGTATACAAGTGAAGTTATTTCGCCGGCTCTTGAATGAAAACGGGTGAAATCAGGCGGTACTGCAAGCACTTTATTCCTTGGTCCCAGTTTATCAAGCGCTGAGAATATAGCATTTTTCAGGTCTTCGCCGTTGATTATTGTTGATTCAGAACCTTTCTCGAAGAGTATCATGATTGTTGAATTTTTTGTTTGTTTCTGGTTGCCAGGTACCTGGTTGTCTCTGCATATTCTGATCCACCCCCGCCCCTCCAGGGAGGGGAGCCGTTCTCACTGAGCCCTGAGCTTATACTCCCGAATATGCACTGAATCCGCCATCAACGGGTATTACAATTCCTGTGACGAACTTTGACAGGTCTGAGGCCAGATACAGCACAGTGCCTGTTAATTCTTCAGGCAGGCAATAACGTTCCATGGGAGTACCATTAATAATCTTTTTGCCCCTGGGTGTAAATCCTCCTGTTGCTTCATCAATAAGGAGGAACCTGTTCTGGTTTGTAAGCAGAAAGCCCGGAGCAATTGCATTTACTCTTACACCTGTTTTTGCAAAATGAACCGCCAGCCACTGTGTGAAATTATTAACAGCAGCTTTTGCGGCAGAATAGGCTGCAATTTTTGTAAGCGGCCTGTACGAATTCATCGAAGAGATATTAATTATAACGCCTGTTTTTTTCCTTACCATTTCCCTGGCAAAGACCATTGTCGGCAATAATGTCCCCTTGAAATTCAGATCAAATACCTTGTCGAATCCCTCAGTCTTTAATCCAAAAAAAGTATCCTCAATATTTTCATTATCAGCACCTTCCATTTTTTCTGCCTTTGTTGTTGCAGCAGGAGAGTTGCCTCCGGCCCCGTTTATAAGGATGTCAATTGCACCGAACTTCTTTTTTATTTCTTCCAGTGCAGACTCAAGTGATGCCTTATCCAGTACATTGGCAGACAGGCCCAAAGAAGGTATTTTATATTCCTTTTCAATATCGGAAGCTACAGTTTCTGCTGATTCCCTGTTGAGATCGAGGATAACGGTCTTAACACCCTGAGCTGCCAATGACTTTGCCATTACTGAACAGATTACTCCTGCACCGCCGGTAATAACCGCTGTTTTTCCTGATAAATTAAGTTCATTCATTATTATAATATTTTGTATTTAAACTATAGTAACTTATTTGTTTGTCTTTAATTACTCTGCGTTTCTCTTTTTTGTCAGCCTCACCCTGAATCCCTCTTCTCTTTATTTTACCTCACCCTAAATCCCTCTCCCGGGGGGAGAGGGACTTGTTATAAAACATAATTTCAGTTCTTTAGACGGCTCCCCTTCTCCCCCGGGAGAAGGGGTTGGGGGATGAGGCTAAAATCCAAAGAACTCTTTAGCATTATTATAAGCTATTCCTTCAATAAGCGGTTTCAATAACTCATCATCGTCGGGAATAAGGCCTTTCTCTGCTTCTTCTCCAATGAAGTTGCAAAGTATTCTTCTGAAATATTCATGTCTTGGATAGGAGAGAAAGCTCCTTGAATCGGTAACCATGCCAACAAACCTTCTCAGCAGACCAAGTGAAGCCAGGTCTTTAAGATGCTTCTCCATTCCGTTTTTCTGATCCAGGAACCACCATGCTGCTCCATACTGTACCTTGCCGGGGAAAGTACCGTCGTTGAAGTTGCCTGCCATTGTTATCATCATCTCATTATCGGCAGGATTGAGGTTATACAGGATAGTCTTTGCAAGCTGATCGGTCAGATCGAGGGAGCTGAGAAACTTCGACATTTTATATGCGTCCTGGTTAGAGCCTATTGAATCCCAGCCCGTATCAGGACCAAGCTTTGCGAATAGCCTTTCATTGTTATTTCTTATTGCACCAACATGGAACTGCTGAGTCCAGCCTCTTCTGTGATTCATCCGGCACAATTCAGTCATGATGGCGGTCTTGTACTTTTCAGCTTCTTCATAAGATATCGTTTCCCCCTTTAGCAGTCTCGTAAAAATGCTTTCGGCTTCTGATGCTGTAAATGCTGCAAAATAGAACCTGTCCATCCCGTGATCTGAAAGCCTGCAACCATTTTCATTGAACCAGCTGTGACGTTT